>DBGGTD010000389.1:0-2252 GCA_051162585.1 Elainellaceae cyanobacterium | reverse complement strand
GAGAATGGACTGCATTGGGTGCTGGATGTTTCGTTTGCTGAGGATGGGTGTCGCATTCGCAAAGACCACTCCCCACAGAACATGAGTCTATTGCGACAGATTGCCTTAAATCTGTTGGGACAGGACAAATCCACCAAGGTGGGCATCAAGGCAAAGCGTAAAAAGGCAGGGTGGGAGAATGCTTATCTCATCAAAATTCTTGCCCAATGTTTTTATGCGTTTGCCCTGGGCGATCGCCAGTGGCTGAACCGTAGCAGGCTCTCACAGACTCAACGTGTGTAGAACCCGCGCGCCGCGGGGGTTCTACACATAAATCTGAGCCCATAGGACTGTATCTGGTATGGACAGTGGCGTATTAAGGTGCTACTCAGGTTTAATCTCTACAATCAAAATACTCTGCGCCACGAGGAAAACAATCACCATGGACGTGCAACAGATTCAAGGCAACGAACCACTGCTGCTCGACGACCCAATGCGACCGTGGATTGTGCAATCAGGATGTTTGGCCATATTTGCCATTACAGTACGGCATGGAGTACCCCAAGGGCAGCGCCGCCATCTGTTTAACGTCTTTCCAGGAGAAGCCATCTTTGGAACAGTCCTCGACGACCGTGAGCAATTGGGCATGGTCGCGATCGCCTTAGAACCTACCGAAGTGCGATCGCTCTCGATCGATGAAGCCTTAGGAACAGAGAGGACACAGGCCGTGACACGGGTGGAGGCCAACTCTGACAATTCCGGTTCTACTGCCTCCTCAGCGCTGGAGTCCTTAGCGCCCAGATCGTCTCTATACAATCATCATGTTTTGCTGGATGGTTGGGTGCATAAGCTTGGGCAGGTCGATGGATTTCCGTCTGCTCCGATTAATAGCATGACGCCCCAGAGGCAGTATCTATCTCTAATGGCAGGGCAAGTTTGTGAACCTCCTTACGATCAGGTGTTGTGGGTCAACCTTCAATATGGTCAGGTACGCTGGGTTGGCGATTCGAGTGCTGTGTTGACTCCTGAAGCTGGCTATTTCCCATTAGGGAATGACATGTGGATCGAAGCCGACGACTATGTTGAGCTGGAGTCTCGCAGCACCTCCGAAATTGGCGATCGCTCTATTCTTTTAAATGGGTTGAGGCAGCTCCATGCTTATTTCCTAACCTGTGTAGAGCGCATTGAAGCCCGAGAGCTTGAATTTGCCCAGCGCCGATTTCAAGAACGGCAGCAGTTGAATCAGGAAGTGACTCGCCAAACCCTGCAACAGCTTGTCTCTCTGCTTCAGCCCCAGGGCGATCGCCTGCTATATGCCGAATCACCGTTGTTAGTAGCAGCGGGTGCGGTCGGTCGGGCGATGGGAGTGACCATCCAGCCACCCATGAAGTCTGAGAATCTCAAGCACGTTAAAGAACCCCTAGAGGCGATCGCTCGCGCCTCTCGACTGCGAATGCGACAAATTCTGTTGCGGGGCAACTGGTGGAAGAAAGATGGTGGGCCGATTCTGGCATATACCCAGCAAGACCGCTATCCCGTGGCACTGTTGCCCGTCCAAGGAAATCGCTACGAGTTGCTGAACCCCATCGAAGCGGGATTGGTCGGAGTGCCCGATTTTACAGCCTCGTCTCGCAAAGGACGAACATTCGTTGATGAACGGGTTGCAGCGACGATTGATCCGATGGCATACGTGTTTTACCGTCCTCTGCCAGATGGCAAACTCAATGCCGTTGACATCCTGAAATTTGCGCTACAAGGACGGATGCGGGATGCGATTGTCCTTGTCTTGACAGGAGTCGCAGCAACACTGTTAGGAATGCTGGTTCCGCAGGCGACCGCGATTTTGATCGACAATGCGATTCCTTATGGCAACGCAGGACTAGTTGTCCAGATTGGTTTGGGTCTACTGGCGGCGGCATTTGGCGGAACATGTTTTCATCTTGCTCAGGCGATCGCCTCCATGCGCATCGAAGCCGCATCGGATGCGTCGCTTCAAGCTGCGGTTTGGGATCGCCTCTTAAAACTGCGAACCTCCTTTTTCCGCGAGTATTCAATCGGTGATTTAACGTCGAGAGTGTCAGGCATTACTTCAATTCGACAGCGGCTCAGCGGTACAGCCCTGCAAACTATTTTTTCAGGTTCATTTGCCTTAATTAATCTAGGATTGCTGTTTTATTACAGCCCTCGTCTCGCAGCATTGGCGCTCGTTGTAGCAGTCATCGTTATTACGTTTACGACGGCGTCGGGGGTTATGCTCATCCGCAAACATCGCC
>DBGGTD010000388.1:0-2399 GCA_051162585.1 Elainellaceae cyanobacterium | reverse complement strand
AGCCTATACCGAAGAAATGATGGATATTTCTGCGTTGATGCGAACCTGTGTTCAACCTCGATATCGAAAATATCCTCTCCAGGCAGATAAAGTTGGGTATTATGGCATTCGAGGTAGCTTTCGGGCTCCGATTTTACCGTTCCAAAAGCGGTTGGCGATCGCTTTTAATCTTCCCATTCAGCCCATTGATATTTATATGCTCATTCAATATCGAGATATTTTAGGGAGCAATTATTATCAAATCTATTGTTTTTCTGAGCTCGATAAGCAAGGTAAATATAGAGCTAATTTATATGAACCTAAAGGTTTTGAAACTATCGATCGCCTCCATTTTTATGACGCTGACAATGCAAATTTTTCAATGCCCGATAAGACTGTCCCTTATTATCTAAAAGACTTTATTGATCTGTGGAATCATTCCCTCTCGCATCAGCTCACAACCCTATATTCTGAGGAGGCAACTCCGCCGCCTACCCGTGTGGATATGCAAGCGATTTAGGATCGCTATATGGATCGGTGAAGGTATGCTACTAGCTCAGGATTTGTCGCTCGACCATGGCTTCCATCGTGCTAGTGAGATAGTGCCCTGCCATGATGCTGCTCGACATGTAGTAGTGATTTTCATCGAGCTGATATAAGGTTTCAAAGCCAGTTCGTCGCTTGCGATCGCCCAAGACCCAATACCGTTGCACAATTGATTCTGGAGCAATCCAGCCTTCTCCTTCGACTCGTCCCAGCAGACTATGCTGCAACACAAACGTATATTGGCGATCATCCATATTCAATCGACCGCGATATTGAAACGAAATTTCATCACGATTGCTGCCGGGAAACGTCAACTTTGTGACGGAGGTATACCAGTTGTCTCTACCCCAGGCAACCAGAATTCCGCCTTTGACAGGGGTAGGTAAGCCGTGGCGATCGAGCCAATGCCCCTGTAGCATCCAACGTCCTTCCTCTAGCAAAAAGGTATGAGACACAGCAACGTTCCTTATTCCAAGGTCGCTAGCACTACCAAAATTAATCTGCAGGTTTAGATGGGCACCCTATGTTATCACGTAGAATGCTTGGCGAACGGTGTATGGTCCCCAAAGGAATCGCTCCTTTCGCTCCCGTCACACTTGGGAGATTACCAGGAATTCCGAGATATCGCCAGTAGGCCAACACAGCAAAGGCGATCGCCTCTTTGAAATCTGAATTGATACCCATCTCGTCCGTGGTTAACACCGGAATCGGATCGAGATGAACCTGCAACCGTTGCCGAAGATATGCATTTTTGCTGCCCCCACCGCTCAGCAAGACCTGATCGGGCATGTGATCTAGAAACGTGTGATAACTATGGGCGATCGAGGCAGCCGTTAGCTCGGTTAGCGTTGCTAATACGTCAGATCGACTGAGCGTATACGCTTTGGACTCCCACAAACACTCCCGCAGATAATCAATGCCAAATTCTTCTCGCCCCGTGGATTTGGGCGGCGGCATTTGAAAAAAATCTTGCTTGAGCCAACGCCTAACCAAGGTTTGACAAGGCGTTCCCCGTGTTGCCCATTCGCCATTCGTATCGTAGTGTTGTTCGCCTTTTGAGAAATGCTGCACCGCCAAATCAATCAAGCTATTTCCAGGCCCAGTATCCCAACCCCATATGTTGGAAAGCCAGTCATCCGGCGAAGTATCTTGAGATTTTTGGGCAGGTAAATAGGTCAAATTTCCAATGCCGCCAATGTTTTGAGCACAGCGTGTATAAGTTGGATGACCAAACAGGCATACGTCAATTCTAGAAACCAGAGGAGCTCCGTGCCCGCCCAATGCAATGTCTGCGGCGCGAAAGTTGTTGATTGTTGTGATTTCGGTGAGATGGGCGATCAGATCTCCGCGTCCGAGTTGTAGGCTGTAACCAAGAAGAGGCGATTGATGCGTCGGAGACTGGAGGTCAGGCTTTAAGGGGGCTTGGCGCTCAGCATTGAGTAGTGTGCTGGTAGCGTGTTGGTCTAGACTAAACGGATTGTGCTCTGGTCTGACTACAGAATTCTGTACAGAATTCTGGGCTTCGTTGTCATCCTCATGTTCTCGGCGCCCCCTTGGAGGATGTCTAACCGGAGGACGGTGGAATACGGTTTGCCCATGAGAGCCAATCAGATCGGCAGGAGCATGCCCAGACTGAATCGCAAGTGCGGCGTGAGCAAATTGACGGGCGATCGCATCGTCTAGGGCTGCCAACGCCTCCATCGACAAGGCTGCCCCTCCAATCACCGACAAAATTTGCTCGTGAAGCCAATCTGGATAGGGAACCATTGCCGATGCGATGAGCTTGACGTTGAGGTCGAGAAGCGTTCCCGAGATATCAACCAAGACTGCATCAATTCCATCTGCTGAGGTTCCGCTAATGAGCCCGATAACGC
>DBGGTD010000387.1:0-2862 GCA_051162585.1 Elainellaceae cyanobacterium | reverse complement strand
CATCCCAGGAAGAATTCGTAAATCTTCGACAAAGGCGAAGGCAAATATCAATATGACAAAGCCGATTAGCTTAAATCGGGGGTCCCATCGGTGCAGCGGAGAATCTAGATGGGCAAATTCGTCTAGCTCAAATCTCACCACCTATTCCTCATAGTTGCCACTATCATTCTCTTGGCTCCATTCGTCTAAACTCGCTCGACTTCTTCTTCAACATGCCGCTGTGATTGAACACTTCGCTTTCTGTAATTATTGAGCAGTTCTGGCTTGACGCGCTGAAGAAATAGCACCAGTAAGGTCGTGAAAATGCCCTCTAGCAGTGCCAGGGGAATATGGGCAAGCGATAATCCATAGATGGCGGACTGTTCGGTTGCCGCATCAAAGCCGGATGGAATTGTGGTGATCACGACCGCAAAGAAGATCAAGGCTGAAAGCCCCAACCCAATTGCCCCTGCCAGGAAGGCGCAACACCCATCGGCAAATTTTGGATTGATGCGATCGCCCAAGGGATAGCGGAGTTGAAAAATGTGGTGGGCAATGAGCGCAGGCACTCCCATCATCACCGCATCGACTCCCAGCGTAGTTAACCCCCCATGTCCAACGATGACGGCTTGAAAGAACAGCCCCACCAAAATGGCTGGAAACGCATAGTAGCCCAAGATAGCCCCGAGCACCCCATTGAGCACGAGGTGAACGCTAGACGGCGGAATTGGAATATGAATAGATGATGCCACAAAGAACGCCGCCGTCATCAGCGCCGCTTTGGGAACCCCCTCAGTGGAATCAGATCGGCGTCTGATTTGCTTGAGCGAATACCACGTCACTGGAGCGGCGATCGCATACCCCCCAATACAAATTTGCGCTGGAAGAATACCGTCTGGAATGTGCATTCCTATTTTTTCCTTGACATGAAAAAGAGTGCCGTCCCGATAAAGCCCCAAACGACGGCACCCATAACGACAATTTTCTGAAGTGGAGTAAAGCTGCCCGTTCCACCTGACGAGGCAACTGTATCACCAGTCGAGCCGCCTGCGCCTCCCTCCGCAAACCCTTCCTCGATTGGAATGGCGACAATATCGCCATGTCCTGCCTGACGAACCTGCACCTCCCAATCTCCTGGCACAGACGCATCGGGAGCAAACGTAAAGACCCCTTGCTCGTTGGTGGTTCCCGTCATCCAGGGCTCAGACGGGTTGTCAGGCGAAAACACGGCCACCTGCGCCTCCGCCATCGGTTCGCCCGAATCATAGGCTGCCATCACTGTAATCGCCTGGGCTGCTTGATATTCGATCTCAACCCCGTGGGCGATCGCCCGCTCTGCGATGCCCAGCATCGAAAGAAGCGCAACAGGAAGAATTAGTGCTTGTCTCATACTGCTCGTGATGTACTTAATCTATGACAATGATCCATATCATTTTGGTGAATTAGCACCCGCTAATGGGGTGCGTTGACTCATGCTGGAGTTACACCTGACACCCATGGAGATTTACCAGCCTCTAAGCTGACTCAGGCATTGCCTCTTTGCAATGTCCTTCACCGACGTGCGCTAGCCCTGCCATAGTGTCTTTGAGCGTGGCATAGTCTTCTGCAGGAAGCTGCTGCTCGAGTTCTGTCATATCCACATCAAGATCTCCATCGGGGGCGATCGCTGCAAAGGGCTCAAACCCAACGGCTCCCGTATTGATGGGGTCATCCACAGGCGCTTCACCATCGCCAAAGATATGGTCAAAATGGAAGGTAGCTTCCAGATCTGCGGTGTCTCCCGATTCTAAAATGCCTTTCCGCTCGTCTCCAACAAAGGCACCACAGGTATAAGCGTAAGGCTGATCGGTTTTGATGGTGAAGTTAACCGCGCGATTGTCCTTTTCAGCTGTCCCCATCATGACTAAGGTGTATCCCTCAGCCGGCCCGCTATCAGCCGGAACCATCTCCCACGACAGCGCATTATAGCGACCTGCTGGAGCCATTACCTCGCTAATGAGAATCGGTTCGGCAGTGTCATCACCCTCGGCCAGGTCAACCGTTTTGGGCTGGTCTAACCCTACCTCTGTCTCAGCCTCAAGATCCCCCTCGGCATCCGGATCATAGGGAGGATCGGTCTGATATGCCGTGACGTCTGCCAGGTTGACATATATATGCTCGAAACTTACCTGCCATCCATCTTTGGTCACAAACCCTTGACGCACAAAATCCTCACCGTTTGCTCGAAGTTCAAGGGTTCCTTCTCCTCCGTCTGCTGATTCGTCGGTTGCCGCAGTTTCGGTTTGGCTCTCAGCAGGCGCTTCCGCTTCAGGTTCGGGTGATGAGCATGCGTGCAAAAATCCAGGGGCGATCGCTACAATGCTTGCCATCACTAGAAGGTGCTTTTTCATGGTGGAGAATATCGTCCTAATTAACACAACTTGGATTAAAGCCCAAATCAAGATTCAAGCCTAGGCTTTATAAAACTTTATTTCTTTCCAGAATTCAATCCTGTACGGGGGGATATGGCACTGACCTCACGCCAAATTTTAGAAACGTCAGCCCCTCTTTAATCGCTCCTAAGCTTGATAAACTGCGAGGATTACGGCTTGGATAGACTATCAAACGCGTATTGACGCGATTACAGATGTGGTGCTTAATAGGGAGAATGCATCGCAAAATACGCCATATTTTGATTACCAATTGTTTGCATTTGGGTGATCTGCCAATCATTTGCATTAGCGTATAGGTGGTGCATCGTAATAATTTTTTCCGTTAAATCGAATCATCAATCGTCGCTGTCAATTTTTGCTGTATGGTTTCTCAGCTCGAAACGTCAACGCTTCATTCAAACAAGCCAATCTCTCACGCGGTCGAGGGGCTGGTGCAGGTCTTGACCTGTAC
>DBGGTD010000386.1:0-2611 GCA_051162585.1 Elainellaceae cyanobacterium | reverse complement strand
TGAAATCAAGATAGGTGAGATTTTGGGTTTGTTTGATAAAAATATTAGCAAGATTGGAGTAAGTAAATGGCCCCCGACGCGCAACAATTGTTTTGATTAACCGCAGGCTCTCGTCTCCTAAGACGGTCGGGTTTTTGGTTGGCTTTACCTTGGCAGATTTTCTAGTAGAACAGCGCGCCGTATAAAGTGCCAAATCAATCTTGAATCGTTGTTTGAGTGTTCGAGATAGAGCCCTTGCAGCTTCACGTTGCTCGGGTGAGTTCTCTAAATTTGCATACTGAGGCACCAGGAGATAAGACGCATAGCGTTGACTCCAATGCAGTCGATCAAATTCGTCATAGCGAGATGCAAATAGCTGGAGCTCTCGAAAATCTTGACTCTCGATGAAGTTTTTGAGCCAACTTCTCAGTCGCTTCAGGGTCGGTGATGGCGTGTAGCGTTCGACAACTGCATCTGAGAACAACTCAATCAACTGCTGAATATAATCATGATTGCGGCTAATGTCCCAGTTGTTAATCAAGATGTAGCACGAGCGTTTAAGCGTGTTCCTAAATTCGTGTTCTTGATTGGAAAAAACGATTTCGTACAGCGCAGGAAGCAGAGCAGAGCCTGTCGTATTCGAGTGATAAATGAACAGATGCTTAAATTCATCTAAGACTTCATCAGGTGACCATGTCTTAACGACCTTTAGGAGATAGTCATAGATAGTTTCCTGCGCTAGTAGAACATCGCGTTGAGACCAGCGTGTCTTCACTGACGGGGTGGGTTGATAATTGCTAGTCAATCGATCTCCAATCATTACGCTACTCACATCGATTTTGGGACTTAGCAAACCACAACTATAAAACGTTAGACAGCAATAAATCTGTCAAAGTTGCTGTTGCTCAGTTTAGTAAATTCCAATTCTGGGATTGTCTCAGTGATAGTCATCACGAGGCAGAGCGCTGATTCCGGTAAAGTATGTATCGGATATGCCAGCAATTTTTCGGTAGATGCCCATGATACTGACCGTAGCCACAAGCTACTGAACCAGTATCGTGTATCAATTGTTCGATTGATGGATGTAATTCTGCCAGTATAAAGTGAATGGTTGAGAATTACACCTGCGCTTTTGATGATTTTTTGCTGAAGCAAAATTCTTTAAAGGGCTAAAGCAAATTTTTAAAAGATGGGGGCAGAGGGACTTGAACCCTCACGACCGTCTAAGGTCAACGGATTTTCATCCTCTCACAGCTTTCGCTGCTGTCGTTCAAGATATCTTGAGCGACTTTGAGAATTGGACCCTCCCTTTACCCTCGACTTTACGTTAGGGTAGCTCCCGTCGGGTCTCTGCACCTTCCGATATCGACTTGAACGTTGAGTTTGAACGTTAGCACCTATTCTGAGGACATTTCGCCTCAGAGTAACGCCCAACAACTAGCGCTCATACCGTCTGATATCGGCTTGGCTCAGGATTGCCATATTCCGAACTTAAGGCTACGAGTCTTTGGGATAAAGTGCGGCACAGATGGCCTCCTTGAACCCAAACCACGAATCCATAGTCTTGAACTTAGGTTTCCCTGAATTTGAGAGCATTCACTTGACAGATTTCTCCGCCAAGGCTCAGATTTCTAAGTCCGTAGCGTCTACCATTCCGCCATGCCCCCACAAATTGTTCGATACGAATTTGGGGTTTATTTAATTGCCTGTACTATTCCAGCACTATTTGGTGCATCTGTGCAATGTCTTCAGCATAAATATAAGTAATTCGATAGAGTTATATTGGCAGACTTGAAGAAAAATCGCAGAGTTTTCTTGGTTTAACGCCCGTTTTAGGATTTGAGAAGCGGTAGAATCTAAATCAAGACCTACTGAAACCTGTTGTCATTCAAACGAATTCACTCTGATGGATATTTCATTATCAATGGATACTCTGCTCGTTATTGGGCTCTATGTGGGATTAGGTGGAACATATTTAATTGTTTTGCCCCTTTTGACCTTCTTTTATTTGAAGAGCCGTTGGAATACGGCTAGCTCTATCGAGCGACTTCTGATGTATTTCTTTGTGTTTTTCTGCTTCCCTGGGATGCTATTGCTGAGCCCGTTTCTCAATTTCCGCCCTAAGAAGCGTCAGATACAGGCATAAGGTCGATCACACTAAAGCTACATGCGACGAATTGACGTAATCGGAGTTGGAATCGGTATCTTTTTGGCTGGTGGGCTGGTTTATCTGGTTCTCCAGTTCTCTGGTTTGAATAGTGTCAGTGCTGGCATCTGGACGCAGGTTCTATTGGTAGGCGGTCTGATTGGTTGGTTGCTAACATATTTGGTGCGCGCAGTCACTGGCACTATGACCTATAATCAACAGCTCAAAGAGTATGAAGATGCGGTGCTGCAGAAGCGATTGGACGAGATGACGCCAGATGAACTGGCTGCGCTGCAGGCGAAGCTCGAAGGTGAGCAATATAACGATCAGGCCAGTGAAACGGAGCGATCGCCATCGTCTTCTGATTCTTAGCGTAAGAGTTTTAGTGACAACGGCCCGCTTTTCGGTAAGCTTATGAGATGCTTCTCACGAAGCGATGTGATTATTGATTCGGGCGGAAGGACTAGCATGGTTTCAGTTTCTGGG
>DBGGTD010000385.1:0-5795 GCA_051162585.1 Elainellaceae cyanobacterium | reverse complement strand
CCAGCAAGCCAATCGACACAATCAGTTTCAAGCGCATCTATTATCTCAGGTGAATGATGCCATCATCGCGATCGATCGCACGCGTCGAGTGGTGTATTGGAATCATTTGGCAGAGCAGCTCTACGGCATTTCGGCAGATGATGCCATTGGCAACCCCTTATCAGACTGCTACGAGTATCGTTGGCTCAGTGACGATGACCAGCAGGCTGCATCTGAAGCGCTCGAACAGACGGGCGCATGGCAGGGGGAAAATATCCACCGGATGCGAAACGGGCAAGAGGTATTTGTTGAATCATCTGTCAATGTTTTACAGGATGAGAATGGCGACTCCGTAGGCACTGTAGCGGTGATTCGAGATGTGACACGTCGCAAACGAATCGAGGCAGCCCTGCACGAAAGTGAGTCCCGATTTCTGCAAATTGCTGAGAATATTCATGACTCCTTTTTTCTCAGAGCAATCGGCACAGGTGAACTGATCTATACCAATTCAGCGATTGAGGAAACCTATCAATCGTCTCGTCAATGGCTATATGACAACCCGTATAACTGGCTAGAGTTTGTCCATCCGGGCGATCGCGATCGCATTTTAGCCGCCTTTCAAAAGCGAATTAACGGAGACGAATTTGGTGATTTGGAATATCGCGTAATCCAATCGGGAGGGTTGATTCGCTGGATTTGGTGCCGAACGTTTCCCATTTTTAACGAGTCGGGAGAAATCTACCGATTTGCAGGCGTGAATCGCGATATCACCGAGCGCAAACAGACTGAGATGGAATTGCAGTCAATGCGCGATCGCCTCTATTTTCTCCTCACCACCACGCCCGCCGTGATTTATAGTGCTCAAGCGGATGGCACCTATGCAACAACCTCAATTAGTGAAAACATCAAAGCCTTGACGGGCTACGATGCCCATCTGTTTATCGAAACTCCGTCCTTTTGGATTGACCATCTCCATCCGGATGATGCACAACATTTTGTCACCCAGTTTTCAGAGGCGTTTGAAGACGATGTATCTAATGATTTATCTAATATTTATGAGTATCGCTTTCGCTGTGCTGATGACACCTATATTTGGATGCAAGATTCATTTCGCTTGATTCGAGATAGCGAAGGCAATCCGGTCGAATTAGTGGGCTATTTTGTTGATGTTACGGCCCATAAACAGCTCGAACTCGCTCTAGAAGCGTCGGAGGCAAAGCTCAAAGATATTCTCAATAGTGCGATCGCTGTGATTTCGTGCTTTCGCCTATACAAGGACAAAACCATTGAATATGAATATTATTCTGAGGGCAGCGAAGTGATTCTGGGCTACACGTCACAGGAACTGATGGATGCTCCGGGGCTTTGGATATCACGAGTATTTCCAGAGGATCGAGAAACAGCGATCGCCCCACTAATGAATGATTTCTTTGCTGAACGACCGACTGGATGCGAATATCGATTTTTACGTAAAGACGGCTCACCTCGGTGGCTATTGTGTCATTGCACGTCTCGACGAGATGATCATAGAAACTGCTGGATTGTCACGACCATTGATATTGACATTACCGATCGCAAACAGGCAGAGATAGCGTTTCAGACTAGTGAAAAGCGGTGGCGTGCATTTCTGAACGCAATTCCCGATTTAATCACGCTGGTTAACGATCAAGGAATTCATATCGAATCAATTAGCCGTAATCCAAACATTGATATTGTTCCAAGTGACGTAGTTAAAGAAGGCAAGCATCTTACCGAATTGATTCCTCCCGAAGCCGCAGAAAAGCGACTAGAAGCGATCCGTGAGGCTCTACGAACGAGGGAGGTGCAGATTTATGAGCAACAACTCTGGAATCGTGGACGATTGCAATATGAAGAAGTTAGAGTGGCGCCCGTGGATGACCATACCACTCTATGTCTCATGCAAGACATTACAGAGCGGAAACATACCGAAATAGCTCTGCGGGAGAGTGAAGAACGTTTCCGCGCACTCGTTGAAAACTCAAGTGACATCATTTGGGAAGAAGATGAGCACTTCATCTTTACTTACGTTTGCCCAAATGTTCAAAACATTTTGGGCTATACCTCCGACGAGATGATCGGACGAAGTGCGCTCGACTTTCTATTACCGAGTGAAGTTTCGAGAGTAGTCGTAGAAGACTCAGAACATCACCCGGTTCGGCTTAGAGAAGTTGTGTTTTTGCATAAAGACGGGCACCCCGTTGTCATCGAAACCAGCGCAATTCCCTTCTTTGATGTAGATGGGCGCTTTAGGGGCTATCGCGGCATCGATCGAGACATCACAGCCCGCAAGCAAACTGAAGCGGCGCTCCGCGACAGCGAAGCCAGAAATCGAGCCATTGTGTCTGCCATTCCTGACCTGATGTTCCGAGTCAGCGCGGATGGGGTTTATCTCGGTTATATGCGTTCGGCTCAGGTACATGACTTAATCGCGGATGATATTAATCCAGTCGGTCAATCCATGGCAGATTTAATTCCCCAGGAGGTTTTAGAACAACACGAACACTATCGGCAACGTGCATTGGAAACAGGAACCCTGCAAATCTATGAACAGAGATTCCAACTTGATGGATGGTTCCGCTATGAAGAAGTGCGGATAGTTGCTAGCGGTCGTGATGAAGTCTTGTGCATGATTCGAGATATCAGCGATCGCAAGCGGGCTGAGAGAGCGCTGCAAGAGAGTGAAGCACTGTTTCGATCGCTGTTTGAACAAGCTGCCGTGGGTATTGTCTTCTGCACGCCCAGTGGCTATTTGATTCGGTTTAATGAAAAGTACTGCCAAATCACTGGCTACACAGAAGCAGAACTGTTCACCAAACGATTTCAAGATTTTACGGCACCCGAATTTTTAAGCCAAAATTTGGACTATCTTGAGCAACTGTTAGAAAATGAAGTTCCTTCGGTTGAGTTTGAAAAGCAGTATCTCCGAAAAGACGGCACCCGCATCTGGGTCAGCATCACCATGACCTTAATTCGCGATTTCTTGAATGTTCCAGAACTGGTTGCAGTCGTTGTTCAAGATATTAGCGATCGCAAGACGATGGAATTGGCAATCCGCGAAAATGAAGCCCGCAATCGCGCCTTTCTCGCTGCCATTCCTGACTTGATTGTGCTGATCGACTCCGACGGCATCTTTGTTGAAGAGATTAGCGGTCATTCGGGGGATGTGGTTCCCCGCCATGTGCCAAAGGTGGGTCGTCATCTGTCAGAGCTATTACCTGAGAATATGGCATCTCGACAACTCCGAGCTGTTCATCATGCAATTACCACTCGGCAGGTGCAAGTCTATGAACAGGAAGTCTGGCACAATCATCGCTTGCAGTATGAAGAAGTACGAGTTGCCGCAGTCAATCGACATACAGCGCTTGTGATCGTGCAAGATATTACCTCAAACAAACTGGCTGAACGCGCGCTCCGTGAAAGCGAAGAACGCTTCCGCCGCATCTTTGAAGATGCCGCAGTCGGAATGGCAATAGTGGGGCTTGAAGGGCGAATGCTGCGCGTCAATCAAGAGCTTTGCACCTTTCTAGGCTATTCAAAACCAGAACTGCTTCGTATGGTCGTTGAAGACTTTACCCATCCTGATGAAATAGGTAATGAACATGATTCGCTCACTCAACTTCTAGACGGCACCATTCCCTACTATCATATTGAGAAGCGCTACATTCACAAACAAGGGCATACCATTTGGGGATTGGTCAGCGTGTCGCTCATTCGAGATGCACAAGGACAACCCGCCTATGTGGTTGGCATTGTCCAAGATATTAGCGATCGCAAAGCGGTTGATCGCATCAAAGAAGAATTTATCTCGGTCGTCAGTCACGAACTGCGCACCCCGCTCACCTCTATTCACGGATCGTTAGGGCTGTTAAACACTGGTGTGTATGACAACCATCCGGATAAGAAAAGACGCATGATAGACATTGCGGCTCTCGATGCCGAACGACTGGTGCGCTTAGTCAACGACATTCTCGATCTAGAACGGCTTGGATCAGGTCAAACAGAACTCGTAATGGAGTCATGTGCGATCGCAGATTTGCTCGGGCAAGCGGCTGAGTCAATGCAGCTCCTAGCCGATCAAGCAAATATTCAGCTTGTCGTGCAGCCACTTTCAGCCACGGTTTGGGTAGACCCTGATGCAATCCTGCAAACATTGACCAACTTAATCAGCAATGCGATTAAGTTCTCGCCCCCTCAGTCTGTTGTGACTGTATCAGCAGATAAGCTAGAAACATTTATTCGAGTACAAGTGAGCGATCGCGGGCGAGGTATCCCAGCAGATAAGGTAGAGAGTATTTTTGGACGGTTTCAGCAAGTTGATGTGTCAGATTCTCGGCAACGAGGTGGAACAGGCTTAGGGCTTGCTATTTGTAAAACAATTGTCCAGCAGCACGGAGGCGAGATCTGGGTTGAAAGTGTTTTGAATGAAGGAAGTACTTTCTTCTTTACGATTCCAGAATCGGTGCATCCTATCAATCCGTAGGAGATGTGGAGTAGAGTACTGCGTTAGAGAGCCACCCAACGCGAGAGCGTAAGGCTATGTAGAGAAATTATTTCCATCAACTGCGTTGACTCTTGCGCCATTACCATCGAGTAACTGCAACTCGCTAATAGCGATCGCCCGCGTTCACGATCGTCTATCATCCATCGAGCCAGCCGCTCAGAGCTTTCAAACTAATGACTATTACAGCGATCGCACAAACCGTGAACTGTAACCTCATACCCATCTACTTTCAAGCCTGGGCGAAGTTTTTGGATCTCAACCCCTTGAAATTCTTCCCAAGCAATATCTTCAATTTCGCCACACGACTTACATCGAAAGTGGTGATGCGGAGATACGTTAGCGTCATATCGACAGACACCTTGATCAAGCAAGACCTCACGAATTAATCCAGCATCGCGCAATGCCTGTAACGAACTGTAGACGGTTGCTTGAGAGGATGTCGGAGCATCTTGATTTAAATTGACCAAAATATCATCTGCTGTCGGATGATCGGCGCGGTCGAGCAGATTTGCATAAACAGCAAACCGCTGAGGCGTTACCCGCAGCCCCTTAGATTTCAGCGCTTGGACAATCATATTTGCTTGTTTTTGCATAGCGCTTCTCTCCAAACGTTAAATCAAAACATCCTTACATGATGTTGCGGTAGCTCAAACCGTAGCAGACTAAATAGCCTGCTCGATCGATTCTAACATTAGTCTATATTTAGAATATTATCATTCTTGGGTAAGAACAACACGTGATTTAAACAATAAGTAAGAAATAAATCATTATTGCTCTTGATTTATTCCTAAATCAGAATTATTCTAGGATATACCAGCAGCCGCTGAAGTAAAAACGATTTAAGTTGTTCACATTACGAGAGAGGTAAATATGGCCGTTATCGAACGTCTGCCCGATGTAACTTTCAAGACTCGCGTCCGGGACGAATCCGTACCTGGCTCTAACCCTTTTCGGTGGCAAGATCAAACAACCCAAGATATTTTCGGTGGTAAGAAAGTAGTTGTTTTTTCACTACCTGGTGCGTTTACGCCGACCTGCTCGTCTAACCACTTGCCTCGATATGAAGAACTCTATGATGAGTTCAAAGCCCTAGGCGTCGACGAGATCATCTGTGTATCGGTTAACGATGCTTTCGTGATGTTTCAGTGGGGTAAGCAGATTGGCGCAAAGAATGTGTTCTTACTTCCTGATGGCAATGCTGAGTTTACGCGCAAGATGGGAATGTTAGTTGATAAATCTAATCTTGGCTTTGGCTTACGTTCCTGGCGCTACTCAATGCTGGTTGACGATTGCA
>DBGGTD010000384.1:0-2161 GCA_051162585.1 Elainellaceae cyanobacterium | reverse complement strand
TCTCTGATGATTGAAAATGTGCTGCCTCAGCTCGAGGCAGAAGCCAACCAAATCTTGGGGCGTTTGAGCGCAAATCAGCTCCATGTACAGTTTGTGACCCAGCGAGCCGGGCGACGCAAGTCATCTCGATTAATCGATACGCTTGATATCTTGATTGCCGATATTCAAGGAACTCGCCCCTACGAAACCTATTCCGGCGGGGAAGCGTTTCGCGTTAATTTTGCCATCCGGTTGGCGCTGGCTCGGTTGCTCGCTCAGCGATCAGGCACGTCCTTACAAATGCTGATTGTCGATGAAGGGTTTGGTACTCAAGATGCCGCCGGCTGCGATCGCCTCATTAGCGCCATTAATGCGATCGCCTCTGATTTTGCCTGCATCCTCACCGTCACCCACATGCCTCATCTCAAAGAAGCCTTTCAAACTCGCATTGAAGTGCAAAAAACACCCGATGGCTCCACTCTCCAGTTGCTGATGTGAGCACCCAGGAGAATGATGCCGCTACCGATCGCACCGATACCATCGCGCAATGCGGTCAATCGGCATACCCAGCAAATATGCCACGATGATTAGTTGATTAATGACGGTCGTTTTGAGAACGCCTAACTTATCCCACCGGCGACCTGATGTGATTACGGCTGACGGCGCGATCGCAATGGTTCCGAGGGAGCGCAATCGTCGAATCAATTCAAAGTCTTCCATGATTGGCAAGTCAGGGAAGCCGCCTACTCGCTGAAAGGTTGACGACTCCAAAAAAATTGCCTGATCGCCATAGGGGAGCTGGAAAAGGCGCGATCGCCATTTGACGCCCCACTCAATTAGGCTGAGTCCGGGCGCTGTGCCATCAATGCGAAGCTGAAATGCGCCAGCGACCACGCCTGGTTTTGCCAAAATTTGGCGAATGTGCGCCGCAAAGCCATCTGGTAAGCGAGTGTCGGCGTGCAGAAACAGCAGAATGTCTCCCTGAGCAGTTTGGGCTCCTACATTCATTTGCGATGCACGCCCAGCCGGTGCAAACATGACGATCGCTCCGGCAACCTGAGCTACCTCAATCGTGCGATCGCGGCTGCCCCCATCTACAACGATTACTTCGATATTGGGTTCTGCCAACGCTCCGACAACGCTATGACTAATTGTGTGTTCTTCGTTGAGCACCGGCATGATCACTGACACTGTCTTCTGAGTCGAGTTGCTGGCTGAATTCTGGGCTGAATTTTGGGTTAAATTCTGGCTCAATCTCTGGGTTAAGTTCTGACAACTGCTCAACGCTTGTCGACTCGAAACAGTGTCCCAGACCCACAAATCCTCAGGGCGATCAACATCGGTCAAGCTATCTAAGATGGCGATCGCTCTGCCCTGCCGATGAGCAATGTCCATCGACTGTTGAAATACCTTATCCGTACTCCACGGAATGTCGCGAAACAGTTCAGGAATCAGACAGCGCAAGCCAATCAAATAGTAGCCTCCGTCGGTTGCCGGACCTAGCACAACATCGTGCGATCGCAGCGCATCAAAAGCTCTCATTAAAATATCGGCATTCACCCAGGGACAATCAATGCCAATCATCACCACGCGGGTCATGCCTGCGTCAAATGCAGACCGAAATGCCGCCTCCATGCGACATCCTAAGTCACCGTCTCCCTGCGAATGATAGCTCCGCGCTTCGCCCAGCCAATCAGCCATGAGGTACTGATCCCCTCCTGAAAATCGCACCTCAACCCCAACCGAACATTGACAGAGCACCAGTTGAATCTGCTGCATCGTATGTTCGGTCATCTGACGCTGAAGATTGGCAGCGCCTTCGGCCCCGAGCGCCGGAATCAAACGAGTTTTCGTCTTCCCCGGTTCGGGGTATCGAGTAAAGACAATCAGGCGTGCAGTAGTCGGCAATGGCTCATACTTATGCGATGCGTCTAGAAAATCATAGAGCCAAGACGCATAATCCGGCTTAGGGAATGCTGAGAAGATGGCTTCTCTACCAGGGACTGCCCACTAAGGTGAACGATGCCCAATAGTATGGGTCAGAAAAATCTAGCGGAGCCGATTTGGCTAATTCGTCAGATAGGGGAATCGTTCCGCTGGGGCCTTCAAGCTGAGCATCTCGGACACGAACTTGCCCTGACATGAGTGAAAGTTGTGCTTGTCGAAGCGCCTCAGATTTGGT
>DBGGTD010000383.1:0-18142 GCA_051162585.1 Elainellaceae cyanobacterium | reverse complement strand
AATTGCAGCAGCTAGCGCATCAGTTTCTGTCTCCTGAGCGATATGTGGCGACTGTTCTGAATCCCTTCTAGAGTGGTAGAGGGCATGGGTTCGTCAGACCATGCAATTGAGATGAGGGGCGATCGCGTCGAGCTGATTCCTCTCGGTTCGGCAGTTTTTTATTCAACGACCTTAAATATTCACTATTCGACACCCTTTTTATTAGACCTATGACTGTGAAATCGAGCGTGGCGCATTCTCTCCAAAACCGAACCATTCATCGCGCCGTGCTGAGCAACGGGATGGTCGTTTTAGCTGTTGAGAACCCCGCTGCAGACATCGTGGCGGCTCGAATATTAGTGCGGTGTGGTAGCCGATGCGAAGCGCCTTACCAATCCGGAATCTCTCATCTGCTGTCTGCAGTTCTAACTAAGGGGACTGATCGCCTCTCATCGCAGGAGATTGCTGAACGGGTCGAATCCGTAGGCGCTAGCCTAGGAGCTGACTCGGCGTCTGACTACTGTCTCATGAGTCTGAAAACGGTAGCGGCTGATTTTCCAGAAATGCTGCACCTTGCGTCAGAAATGCTGCGATCGCCCGCATTTCCAGAGGCAGAGGTAGAGCTTGAACGTCGGCTTGCTCTCCACAGTATCCGAGCCATGCAGGAGCAACCGTTCACGGTGGCTTATCAGCAGCTTCGCCAGATTTTGTACGCAGATCATCCCTACGCTTTGTCGGGCTTAGGAACAGAAGATACGGTGTCCAAACTGACTCATGACGATCTGTTTAACTATCACCACACGCATTTTCGTCCTGACAATATGGTGATTAGCATTGCAGGACGGATGATCCCCGACGAGGCGATCGCCTTAATTGACGAGGTTTTTGGGAATTGGACACCTCCGGCTGATTGGGCTGATATGCCCCAGGTCAATCAGAAAACTGTATCGAGCGATCGCCTGCCTGTCGAATCTCGCCCCGAACGCGCGGTGATTCTTCAAGATACTCAGCAGGCGATCGTCATGGCTGGATATTTAGCAGCATCCGTCCACGGTGATGACTATACGGTGTTGAAATTATTGAGCACCTACTTAGGCAACGGGCTATCGAGCCGACTATTTATTGAACTCCGTGAAAAGCGGGGATTGGCGTATGACGTTTCGGCTCTTTACTCAACTCGGTTTGACACCTCTCACTTTGTGACCTACATGGGCACTGCTCCTAGTAATGCCTCAATTGCGCTCGATGGCCTTAATCATGAAGTGAGGCGGCTCTGCACGACACCGCTGTCTTCTGATGAACTACAGGCATCGAAGAACAAACTCCTAGGACAATACGCTCTTGGCAAACAAACGAATGCTCAACTCGCTCAGCTATATGGCTGGTATGAAATTTTAAACTTGGGAATTGAATTTGACCAAACATTTCAGCACCAGGTTGCCAGCATCAGCGCAGACCAGGCTCAGGATGTCGCGTGCTGCTACTTTATGAAGGAACCCTATGTGTCGCTAGTGGGTCCGGCGGATGCTGTCAGCCATCTAGCAACGCCTGCTATCTCTCAATAAATTTGGGCGATTTTTAAAGGCGATTTCGAGTTTTCTATCATCCCCACTGGCTAAAGGGATGTTTTGCCAAATAGGCGTTGAAATAGCGAGGATCATCAGACACCTCTTGCCCGACCCAGTCGGGGATCGAAACAGATTGATCTGGATGTGTAAGTTCGACTTCTGCCAGGGTCAGCCCCCTGTTTTCCCCCTCAAATTCGTCAACCTCCCAGATTGTGTCATCGATGCTAAGACGATATCGGGTTTTTTCAATGAGCGGGCGATCGCACAATTCATTGAGCATGTGGGTCGCATCCTCAACGGGGATCGCATATTCAAACTCGCTTCGACTGATGCCTGAGGTAAGCCCCTTGAGGGTCAGATAGCCGATTGCTCCAGCAATTCGCACGCGAACCGTTACGCCTGAATGCGTAGGAATATAGCCCTGCCGATAGGGAGTCCCATGGGCCTGCGATCGCCATTCATCTCCAAAGACCAAAAATTTTCGCTCGATTTCTTGTCCCATCTTGACCTCTGATCACGACTAAGTACCTCGGCACAATTAGAAACTAAATTTAAAACCCTGCGCTGCCCGCTCAGCGGGCAGCGCAGGGCTTTATGGGTTTTATAGTTAATTGTGACCATCAACTTAGGAGGAGGAGTCAGAGTTTTTATTGAGATATAAAAACGCCTCAACTTCTGCAGTGGTGGGTTGAGCCGCGATCGCTCCAGGCCGGGTCGTGGTCAGCGCTCCAACTGCACTTGCATAGGTCACAGCTTGTCTGGCGGCGTTAGGATCGTCGAGCTGCTGAATGCCCAATTGGCACACTTGATGAATGAAGCCTGCCAAAAACCCATCTCCTGCCCCAGTCGTTTCTTCCACCTCGACTGAAAACGCTGGAATTTTGCCTTCATTGCCCCCCAGACAATAAGCACATCCCCGTTCGCCCGCCGTGACCAACACGCCTTCTAGATTCTCAATGCGATGGGTAATGACGCCAGGATCAGCTGTGTCAAACAACCATTCTGCTTCATCATCAGACAGCTTCAGAAAATCGACCCGCTTTATGAGTTCGCGAATGAGCGGCTTTGCCCCATCAGGGTCGGGCCAAAACATGGGTCGCCAGTTAATATCAACCAAAATTTTCATGTAGTGCTGTTCTGCCAGCTCTAGCGCCCGGTCAATCGCATGTCCCGTATCTGGATAGGCCATTTCGAGTGTGCCAAGCACCAAGAAATCGGCGGATTCAAATAATTCGACCGGCAGTCGATCAGCTTGTAGATACGCGTCTGCAAAGTCAGTGGTCGCGCGATCGCCAAATCCTGCAAACTGGCGATCGCCATCGGCTGTCCGCACGACATACACCTGCCGAGTCGGAGCAGTCGGATGGTGCTGAACTCCGGCACCGTTTACGCCAGTGGTTTTTAGCAGATTCACGAGGGTTTTTCCGGGGTCATCTTCGCCCACACAGCCGATAAAACCAGATGACGTCCCAAGTTTGACCAAACCACAAGCCACATTAGCAGGCGCACCTCCCGGATAGGGGGTCCAAGATGTAACCTCGTCTAACGATCGTCCAGGCTGATCTGAGATGAGGTCAAACAAAATTTCACCTAGACAGATCACGCGAGAATTAGCCACAGCAGTCTCCTTCTTACCCAACCCCAATCTATCAAACCTATCAAAAATTCTTCGCTGAGCGGTTGTCTACCCACCAATCGCTTCTTCCAACTGTGCTGCAATGCGTTCACCAAATTCTGGATCGCTATTCGCCAATCCCAAGAGCTGGATATATTCTTGCCAGGTGAGCCCCGCCTGCTCAATGGCTGAAAATGCATCAGCCTCAATATCGCGTTGAATTCGAATCGATTCGGATTCGGTTTCCGCACCGGATAGTTCTCCTTCCCGCTGCTCAATTAGGGCCATCACCTCCAGATATGCCTCAACAAACTGACTCACTTTTTCGGATGAAATATCGTCAGCATCGAGGTCTGGACGGTTTGGGGCACTTTCCTCAACCGAGGATTCAGAGTCTATCGAGGAGGGCGGCTCGGCTCGACTAGGAAGCGCAGGCACGAAAAAACCAACAACCATGATCAGCATAAAGCCAGCGCACATCATGGCACGGGTAGATCGAGTCCAGTGTCTAACGCGTTGGGTAAACTGGCTTAGGAATTGACACAAAATAAAATAAATCATAAGGATTGATTCAAAAATGAGCCATCATATCGTCTTGGGACGGCTCATCTACAGTCTTAGCATCTTTTATAATAAGCGGATGTTTGGCAATCCGCCCCTTAGAATTAGGATAGAAATAAGTAAATATACAGGGGTTTAAGAGCAATATGTCAGGTAGCAGCGAAACTGAAGCGTCTTCTGTTTTGTCTGAGCGGGAGTTGCAAATTGTTGAACTAGTGACTGCTGGCTTGACCAACCAGGAAATTGCAGAGAAGTTGGAAATTAGTAAACGCACAGTTGATAACCACATCAGCAACATTTTGACAAAGACCGCTACAGGTAATCGTGTCGCACTGGTGCGTTGGGCATTGCAGTGGGGTAAAGTCTGTCTAGACCAAGTTAATTGTTGCACGCTGCCCTTAGTTGAGAGAGGCAGCATGGCGGTTAGCGATGCGGGTGATGCGTCTGCTGATGACAGTGATGACGTACGCGTGAATTAGTTACTATGGGCGAGTCAACTAATCCGATCACTCAGGCAGAGTCCATTCGATATCAAATTCGATGTCGAACATTGCCGTTAGCCATTTATCGAGAAGTGGCAGCTCACCTCCGGCAGGTCGCCGATGTTCGAGCGGGGTTGCTGACTCAGACCTCTCAAGAATTTGATTATGAGCAAAGTCAGGTAGGCGGTTTGTGGATTGAAATTGCAGGAGAGGCCGATCGCCATTCCCATCATTGGGTCGAGCAAATCTTGACCTATTATGGCGATCGCCACGGCACATGGGAAACTGTAAAGCCTTAGTGCATCTGCGAGTTAGCCAAGCTAGATCCTCGGTCGAGTTTGATACTCAGCCAGACTGCCCATTGATAGCGATTGATATTGATTGATATTGATAAAAATCTCATGAGTGCGATTCAAGCAATTCGGGGAACGCGAGATATTTTGCCAGATGAAATCCGATACTGGCAGTTTATTGAGGCGATCGCCAAAACCATTTTCGACCGAGCCGCTTACGCTGAAATTCGGACGCCTATTTTTGAGCAAACGAGTCTGTTTGAGCGCGGCATCGGGGAAGCAACCGACGTGGTTGGAAAGGAAATGTATACCTTTCAAGATCGAGGGGAGCGGTTGATCACCCTCCGCCCTGAAAATACGGCGGGTGTAGTGCGGTCGTTCATCGAACACAATCTATATGCCCGGGGTGGAGTTCAACGACTGTGGTATGGCGGTCCTATGTTTCGGTATGAACGCCCCCAGGCCGGTCGTCAACGGCAGTTTCACCAGATTGGAGTAGAAGTGCTTGGCAGCGCTGACCCACGGGCAGACGCAGAAGTGATTGCGGTCGCAACAGATATGCTACGAGCATTGGGGCTAAAAACGCTACGATTAGAAATCAATTCGATCGGAGATGCGGGCGATCGCCAACGCTATCGGCACGCACTCGTGGATTATCTAACGCCCTATAAAGACGAGCTTGATCCCGATTCTCAGGATCGATTAATGCGCAATCCTCTCCGCATTCTTGATACTAAAGTCAAGCGTACGCAAGAGATTTTAAGCGATGCTCCTAGTATGGTGGAGCATTTAAGTCCAGACTCTCAGCGTCGATCAGACCAAGTTCAGACATTGCTGGCCAGTTTAGGCATCCCCTTTAACGTCAATGCTCGACTTGTGCGAGGTTTAGACTATTACACCCATACGGTGTTTGAAATTCAATCGGACGATTTAGGAGCCCAAGCGACCGTTTGTGCCGGGGGGCGCTATGACGGGCTTGTCGCCCAACTCGGTGGGCCGGATACCCCTGCAGTGGGTTGGGCAAGCGGCATCGAACGCCTGATCATTCTTCTACAATCGCTTCAGCCCATGTCATCGCCTGAGCTTGATTTCTATGTCGTCTCACGGGGCGATCGCGCTGAAGCTCAAGCATTAGAGCTATCTCAGCGTCTACGACAAATGGGGTTTGCAGTCGAAATCGATCTGAGCAGCAGCGCATTTGGCAAACAGTTTAAGCGCGCTGATCGCAGTGGGGCGGTTGCATGTTTAATTTTGGGCGATGCTGAAGCAGAACAAAACATGGTGCAGATGAAATGGCTCAAAACAGGCGAACAAGAAGCGATCGCCCAATCTGAGCTGGTCGATTCAGCGCATTACATCCGCGATCGCCTGATTGCTCAACGAACAGAGGCTACAGCGAGCTAGAATCGAGACTTTCTGCTTCTCCAGGTGTTTGGGGTAAATGGAGACCGCATTCTTGCTTGAGTCCTTGAAATCGAGTATCGCGTTCATTCGCATCATCGGCCATCAGCGGGCGACTCGAATGCCAATCCCCTACTGTGACATAGCCCTCATCAAACATGGGATGGTAAGGCAAGTCGTGAGCCATCAAGTAGTCATACACGTCTTTTGAATGCCAGTACAAGATTGGAGAAATCTTGTAAATGCCGGCTTGCCGCCCAACCAAACTCATCGTCTTTCGATGCTCAGTCTGGTCTGCCCGTAGCCCCGCCAGCCATGCGGTCGCATTGAGATCCTGCAGCGCTCTCTGCATGGGTTCTACTTTACGAATCTGATCGTAACGATTGAGAGACTCTGTGTCATGTTGTGCCCAGAGCCGACCGTGAATGGCTTCCATACGAGCCGGACTCATCGGAGACTGATACACCTTTAGGTTTAGATCTAACCGCTTGGTCAGGTCTTCAGCAAACCGATATGTCTTGGCATGTAGGTAGCCCGTATCTACCCAAATGACTGGGATGTCAGGAACAATGCGCGTTACTAAGTGCAACATAACCGCAGATTGAATCCCGAAGCTAGTGCTCATGACTAGCCCCTCTTCAAACATCTCGGCTGACCACTCTACAATATGGGTTGCATCTTTTGTCGCGCGTTGATCGCCTAACTGCTGGTTAACTACATCCAGGTCTAAATCGGGTTTCTCCAGCGCTACACCCACCATAGGCATTCTGCATATTGGTACAAAACTATTCTCTCAGACTTGCCTTAAAAGACTCTCAGGGCCACCTTAACCGTTGCTGATAACTTCTAATTAAGTTAGCAGTACTAATTTTACGACGGTATCAATTTTTCGCCAGTCAATAGACTGACAGTAGCTCAGTTGGAGTCACGAATCAATATTCCATCGACCCATCTTGCAGCATTCGGGTTGATTTAAGCACAATCCTCATTCAAGAAAATAGGTGCATTGTCTGCTCTGTCTTGTCTAAGCACTATAGCCGTACGCTCTCGCGTTAGGACGTTGAACGTGTGTAGAGCCCCCGCGGGCCGCGGGGGCTCTACACGCAAACCCGAGCCCGTAGGGCCATACCAACTTCGATCATAGCTTATAGCGGTATGCTCTAGCTTATGGTGATGTGCGCTTGCAAATTGTCATAGGATTGACTTTCCCTTTGATTCCCCCATGCGAAATACTTAAACAGTAGATGTTCATTTCGTGTAAAGGATCATGAGCGATCCCCCATCAGGTGTGTCTTCTAAGCCTGCTCACTGGATCATTGCGCTAATCGTTGGCATCGGTGTTCTGGCTGTTTCAACATCTGCAATTTTTATTCGATTATCCCTACAAGCATCTAGTTTGCGAGGCATCGGATTTAGTCTCGTGCTGGCTGCGTCTCGATTGGCGATCGCCTCTATATTGCTTCTACCCGCCTGGAGAAATTTTCGCGGTGCCTCCTTCGAGCGCCGCGCCATTTATTATTCGGGTACTGCCGGAATTTTTCTAGCGATTCACTTTGCTACCTGGATTACATCCCTGTCTTACACGTCAATCGCAGCTTCCACGACTCTCGTGACCACAAATCCGATCTGGATCGCACTTCTATCGTGGGTCTGGTTTAAAGAAAAGCCAACCGTACTAACGGGATTGGGGATCGCGATTGCTGTTGCGGGCGGAATCATGATTAGTCTGGGAGAAACAAGTAACGCTAGCTTAGGGAACAATCCCCTCCTGGGAAATGGGTTGGCGCTAGTGGGAGCTTGGTCAGTGAGTATCTATTTCTTACTGGGGAGAGAGGCACAGCGTTGGGGGCTAAGTCTTGGTAGCCATGTCGCTCTGGTGTATACGGTCGCAGCAGTGATACTGGTGCCGCTGCCGTTTATCGTGGGGACAAGCTATCTGGGGTATTCTGCGTCAGTCTATGGCTACATTGCCTTGATGGCGTTGTTTCCTCAATTGATTGGTCATACCAGCTTCAATTGGGCAGTGCGATGGGTATCGCCGACACTCGTAACGTTAATGATTTTACTAGAGCCGGTCGGGTCGAGCATCTTAGGCGTGATTCTATTTGATGAAATTCCAACCAGGTGGGTGTTAGGAGGCGCAGTGATAATTCTTGGAGGCGTGGCGATCGCTATTCTTGGAACCCGAACCCCTTCTGAATCCTCATTGACCTAATTTTGATGCTCCACAATTGGCGAAAAACCAAAATCAGCAGGGTCCAGATTGACTGACTAGTACTGAAGTACTATATTAAAGGTATATTCTTATCAAATATCTGCCCAAGCGACCTCTAGACATGCCATGCCTACTTTAGCCCAAACTTCACACACCCCTCCTCAACCTGACTCGATGAACGGAGCATGGTCAACGGTTCGGTTTCGGCGTGCCAAAAACGCAAAGGCATGGGCGTTGCTCGGCATTCCCAGTCAAATTTATCCGGTTGTCACGTATCGCCTCTTTGAGCTACGGGCACGGTTTATTGATAAGTATGAAGACGGGCAGTTTATTAGCGTATTGTTTGAAGCGCCTCCCGCCCTAGCGGCTCGGTTAGCGCTAGCGTTTCCTGCGCCACCTGGCTGTGACACGTTGAGTATTGCAGAAGGAGGCGATCGCATTTTATCGGGCCGGGCTGCCAACTCCACAAAAGCCCGTCGTCAAGCTCTGGATCCGATTGATCAATCCAGAGACGCACTTGGTTCTTTGTGAGCGATGAGGATTTGGTGCAAGTAGGCATTAGGTTAAAGCATCGCTCTAACCAACCGTTAAGCTTTGATGGTGAAGATAAGTCAAGATACGATGATACCCACTGATTAACCAGATTAACCAGACAGGCGATCGCCTGGGTAAATTTGCGTAAGCTGTTGTTGGGTTAATCGAGCCATACATAATTCGCTTGACTATCCCACCATGAGTACAATTACCTTCGGACGCGAAACTTGTAGCGACCCTACTCTCTCAGAACAGCGAGAGTGGCTTGTCACCAATGGCATTGGAGGCTATGCCTGCGGAACGGTATCAGGAATGCTAACCCGCTGCTATCACGGGCTACTGATAGCAGCCCTCAATCCACCATTAGGGCGGACGCTGCTGGTTTCTAAATTAGAAGAAACTGTTCACTACGGGGGCGATCGCATTCTGCTCAGCACCAATCGCTGGGCTGACAGAAGCATTACCCCTCACGGATATATGCACATCGAAGCGTTTTATCTAGATGGCGCGATTCCGGTCTGGAATTTTGCGTGTCGAGACGCATTGCTTGAAAAGCGAGTCTGGATGAAGCAGGGGGCAAATACAACCTATGTGCGGTATCAGTTGCACCGCGCCACCCACCCCCTCCAATTAACGCTCAAGGCATTAGTCAACTATCGAGACTATCACCAGACGACTCAAGCGGGTGATTGGCGGATGGATATTGCTCCTATCGAGCAGGGTGTTAGAATCCATGCATTTGACCAAGCAACGCCGTTTTACTTATGGGCTGATAAAGGTGACTTTTCGGGTGCTCATGACTGGTATCACGGATTTGACCTAGCCATCGAACGGTATAGAGGATTGAGCGATCGCGACGATCATCTCCATGCTGCAACGCTTCAGGTGGTGCTCAATCCGGGAGATGCGATTTCATTCGTTGCAAGCACAGACTCACAAGAGGATACAGATGGAACCACCGCTCTAGCCTCCCGACAGCAGTATGAACTCGATCTCTTAGAGCGTTGGTCATCAACACCGTATCTCGCAACCGAGCGCGCCCCAGACTGGGTCAAACAGCTTGTCTTGGCGGCTGATCAATGTATAGTAAATCGTCCGCTGCTCAATCAGCCTGACGGCAAAACGATTATTGCAGGCTATCCCTGGTTTGGTGACTGGGGTCGAGATACGATGATTAGTCTGTCCGGGCTCACCGTCTACACAGGGCGTCCCGAGATTGCTCGAACCATTTTGCGCACGTTTGCCCACTATATTGATCAGGGAATGTTGCCTAATGTATTTCCTGACGCAGGCACAACCCCAGACTACAACACCATTGACGCGACTCTCTGGTATTTTGAAGCCATTTGGTCTTATTACACAGCGACCCACGACGATGACTTGTTGAACGAGCTATTTCCAGCACTTGTGGATATCATCTACTGGCATCAGCACGGAACTCGCCACAATATTCGTTGGGACCCTACCGATGGATTGCTGTATGGAGGAGAATCCGGCGTTCAACTTACGTGGATGGATGCCAAAGTTGATGATTGGGTTGTCACTCCTCGGGTGGGTAAGCCCGTTGAGGTAAATGCACTCTGGCATAATGCGTTGGGGATTATGGCCGCGATCGCCAACGTATTAGATAAACCCCACGACAACTATCAACAGCTCGCCCAACAAACAGCACACGGATTTTCTCGCTTTTGGAATTCTCAGATGGGATACTGCTATGACGTGATTGATACTCCAACCGGAAACGACGAGTCCCTTCGGCCTAATCAGATCTTTGCTATTTCCCTATCAAGTGCGCGATCGCCTGCGCTTGCTCCCTTACTATCAGCCGATCAACAACGCTGCGTTCTTAAGGCATGTAGTCAAGCACTGCTAACATCCCATGGGCTGCGATCGCTCGCCCCCCACGACTCAAACTACCAAGGACGATATGGCGGTAACCGATATCAGAGAGATGGAGCCTATCATCAAGGCACCGTATGGGGATGGCTTCTTGGACCAATGGCGATCGCCCATTTACACGTTCACCAAAAACCAATCCAAGCTCAGCAAATACTGGCACCCTTTGCAAATCATCTTCAATCTCATTGCATGGGTAGCCTGAGCGAAATCTTTGATGGAGATGCCCCCATGACTCCGCGCGGAGCATTTGCACAAGCTTGGACGGTTGCAGAAATCTTAAGAGCGTGGCTAGCAATCGAAGCAGCAAGCCAAGTCCAAGAAACTATGACTTAGCATGATTGAGCGGCAAATGATGATCATTATGCCCAGCATATTCATCCCAAAGGCTAGCTAACTCACGGGCTTGCCCCTGCCATTCTGGCTTGATCTGATACATTCGACGCGGACGCCCTCTACCCTCTACCTTCTTCCAATAACCAGTAATAGCGTCCTTGTCTTCAAGAAATTTCAAAGCACTGTACAAAACAGTATCCGAAAGACGGTATGTCGGGTATTCGTTTTCTAAAAGCTGAATCAGTTCTGTTCCGTATGAATCTTTACGAAGCAAAACAGCAAGAACATAACAGACCGCCAGTTCTTTGTTGAGATAGAAGGGTGGGGGATTACGAAAAAACTGATAAATATCTTCAAATGATGTCATCTGGTTCCTCCCAACCGTTAATGAGCAATTGATTTTGATTGCATTGTCATACTGAAATAAATCAATAGGTGGTCAATAGTTTAATGTACATCTGCTCGAAATTCATCCTGCTATCGGGTGATGTAAGAATCAGTTTGAATGAAAACATCACGACTCTATGCCTTTAGACTGATGATCTTTCAAATCTTCATATGCTGCAGCAATAAGCAGCAAATATAAAATTTTTCGACAGACAACCATTAATAATTCTAGTCAGCTAAATTGGGGTTTATGTTCCCAAATCTAACATTTATTTTTGACTAGGTTCTAAATAGTCTATTCAACTGAAACAACAGGCTGTGTTCGTTAACGCGTATACCATCAGTATTACTTTCTGTAATACTAGCCTCGGAATTATCAATGCGATTAGTCATGTTTTAATAGAGTTTTGAATGAATAACATAATTGATGGAATTGGAATATTTATTCCAGATGCTAAAAACGCTGAACGTGCATATTGTCGATATTAATATTTTCGAAACGAAGTCTATTTGACCGGAAATAAATCTAGAGATTTCACAGCTCAACCTCATCTTTCGTTCAAAAAGAATCCAGTCGCGTAATTAAGATTGTGACTTCAATAATGAAGCCCTTATGAGTTAGTAATATCGTCTCTATAACAATCCCAAATCATTTGTACAATACGTTTTTAGGAAACGATGCGCGTATTGCCATCTGATTGACTGATAAAAGATTTGGAGGCTGGCGGTTAAAACCGCGCCTAGACAAGCAAAGTCAGCCTGCGCCGACTGTCCCCAACCCGCGAGAGGGTTTTGCCCGTATAGTAGCAGTTACTCTTCGAGAAGCCGCTATGCGTCTACAACTGCCGCTGCAAAAAGTTTTGTCAGTCAACCAGGCCTAGAACAGTCAATATGACGGCCATTTCAACCAAAAGGTTCACAAATAACAAAAGTGGATTTTCGGAGTCAGTGACTCAATGTAGCGGTGTGCACTTGAGTTAAATATAGCTACTGTCATACCAAATATCAGGGGCACACAAAATAGCTCACTTACACCAAACCCGCACGCAAAGCCACAACAGCCGCCCGTACTCGATCGTCTACGGCTAGTTTATTCATGATGCCGCGCACGTGAGTCTTTACTGTGTTTGGACTCAGATATAGCGCTGCTGCAATTTCAGGGTTGCTTAATCCATCAACCATCAGCTTTAGGACTTCCATTTCCCGTTGGGAAAGCTGACCAATTGTTACAGATTCATCCGTTAGCGACGGTGTCTTGAGGTGATCCATCACTCGACGAGCAACCTGCGGATCGAGATAGCTGGCTCCTTCTTGAGCTGCTAAGATAGCCGCCAGTAAGCTTTCTACGCTAGTTCCCTTGACGCAATAGGCATCAGCCCCGCTAGAGAGCGCACCGATGACTTCATTCTCAGTCGTATGGGACGTGAGCATTACGATATGCACATCTGGCAGTGCCTCTTTGATCTTTTGAGTCGCTGCAATCCCGTCTAAGCGAGGTAGACCGATATCCATAACAACGACATCGGGTTTTAGCTTGAGCGTTTCTTCGACAGCGAGATAGCCATCATCCGCACGACCCACAATGGTGATATCGGGACGTGATCCTAATGATTGCTCTAGCCCCAACTGCATCATTGGATCATCTTCAACGATCAAAACTTTGACGGGTGATGACTCGGAGGAGGTATTCATGGGGAACCTTTACGTGAATTCTTGGGCGGTAACTTTAGATAGTCTGACATAACAAAAGTCAATATATGGTTCAGATTACTCTAATTCCAACTGCTAATGGAATAGAGAAAGACTAAATAGAGCGATCCTAAATCGCTTGTGAATTGTGCGTGAGAGGTGGGGCAGGCGGCGCCCGCCCCACCTCTCACAACCCATCTGGGATTGCAATAGAATCAAATGTATTTAGATAGCTGACGTCGGCTACTGACAGCAGATCCCACAGGATCTATGCACTCAGCCAAACGGCCACTCTATAAAAAAGCGGAGCGATCGCCAGCGCAGGCAGAAATGACGCGACTCTAATATGAGCGATATTGAGTAGATTGAGTCCTAAGCCCAAAATCATCAGCCCTCCGACTCCAGTGATTAGTAAGACGTGAGGGTTGGTGGCCGGATCAGGTAGAGTTTGAGCAAGTAACCCGGCAGCGAGTGAAACACCGGCTTGATAGACAATCACAATTAGGGTTGAAAACCCAACACCGATGCCAAAGCTGCTGGTGAGGGCGATCGCAGCTAAACCATCCATCGACGCCTTCAGTGTCAGGAGTGTATTATCTCCCGTAAGACCATTATTAATACTCCCAATCAGGGTTAATGGACCCACGCAAAACAGCAAACTTGCCGCAACAAACCCCTCAGTAAAACTCCCTTTTCCTTTAAATCGTGACTTCAGCCAATCCCCAATCGTTCCTAGTTTTGCCTCAAGCTGCCACCATTCTCCGAGCAGCCCACCCATGACAATTGCCAGAAGCCCTAAAATGATGCCGTCTATCTGACCTCCCTGAACCGGAGTCAGACTGGCCGCCATCTGCATCCCAATGAGCAAAGTAATGAGCCCAACACCTTGAGTAATGATCTGCTGCATTCTGACAGGTAAGCGACCCCTCAACCCCAAGCCAATTGCGGTGCCCACCAGAATGGTTATGACATTAATCCAGGTCCCACTGGTTTTTGCCCAAAAACTAATGGTCAAACCAAGCGCACGCTCCGAATAAAAGTCTTACGAATTTTACGAATCTTACGAATACATCGACAGTTTCTCATACGCCATCGAAATCAACTGCTCGGTCTCGTCCCAACCAATACACTTGTCTGTGATTGAAACTCCGTAGGCGAGTTGGCTGCGATCGCCAGAAATGGGCTGATTCCCGGCGTGCAGATTAGATTCCACCATTAACCCGATAATAGACTGATTACCTGCCAAAATTTGCTGAATGACTTCCATAAATACGGCAGGTTGCTGAGTGTGGTCTTTATTAGAGTTGCCGTGGCTGCAATCAATCACCAGTCGAGGCGAAATATTAAGCGCCGCAAACTGTTGCTCAACCCATTTCACGGTTTCAGCGTCATAATTTGGCTTGCCGCCACCCCCTCGTAGAATGATGTGCCCATACGGATTACCTGTCGTTCTAAAAATGCTGACTTGTCCGTTGGCGTTGATGCCTAAAAAGTGATGCGGAGTCATTGATGCTTGGAGCGCATCGAGAGCGACTTTGATATTGCCGTCAGTTCCATTCTTAAGCCCCACCGGAACAGACAACCCGCTGGCCATTTCTCGATGGGTCTGTGATTCGATGGTGCGCGCCCCAATTGCCGACCATGAAATTAAGTCTGGAATATATTGAGGGGTGATGGGGTCAAGGGCTTCTGTCCCTGCAGGCAAACCAATTTCAGCAATATGGATCAAAATTTGACGGGCGGTAAACAACCCTTTTTCGATATGGAACGACCCATCTAAGAATGGATCATTGATCAGCCCCTTCCAGCCCACTGTAGTCCGGGGCTTTTCAAAGTAAACCCGCATGACAATGAGAAGTTTGTCGCTGACCTGATCGGCAAGCACTTTAAGCCGTTCTGCATAATCAAGTGCCGCATTAACATCGTGGATCGAACAGGGACCCACCACGACAAATTTACGTGGGTCATGCCCCTTAATGATATTGGCGATCGCCTCTCTACCATTTAAGACAGTCTCAGCTGCCGCAGCGGAGATAGGAAGCTTTTCAATCAGGTCATGAGGAGAGGGGAGGAGATGAGCGGATTCAATATGGGTATCAATGAGCTTCCGAATAGTCATAGTCTCCGACCGAATCTTATGTGAGGGTCAATTCTAGATTGGGCACAGGCGATGAGAGACGTACGTTAGGTATGCGAAGCAAATCTGCAGTCTACGCCCCCCGTACCGGATGTCTCCTTTTCAACCCTACCAGCAAATTCTCCAAAACAAATCTGTATTTCTATAGCCTTACGCCCTCGCGCTAGGACGTTGAACGTGTATAGAATCCGCGCGCCGCGAGGTTTCTATACACAAATCTGAGCCCGTAGGGCTATATCTTTGCAACAGCCGAGCAGCCTTGAAACCAGGATCGCTAGAATTAAAAAGGATTATCAAGGTGGAATCGTCTTTGAGAATACCCATCTGTTAAAGATTTGAGGGTAGCAATCCAATCGCAACCCTCATGATGAATCGGGCGATCGCCATCTTTAAGGAGTGACCTGGAATGTTAAAGTCCATTCAAATAGTATGTATTACAGCGCTGGTGTTGATGGCTGGATGCGGAAGCAGCACCGTCTCCTCATCTCAGTCTGAATCAACCGAAACACCGACCGAAACCTCTGCATCCTCTGCCGAAGACGCTACATCCACCGATACACAATCGACTGCAAGTGCTGAGGAAACTACAAAACAGGCGATCGCCGAGCAGCTTCCTGACACCCTGGTGATTCCAGGAGAACGCATAGGGCCGGTGACCGCCAGTACCAGTCGTGCAGAATTAGCAGAGATCTTTGGAGAAGAAAGGCTCACCGACGAAGACGTTTACGTGGGAGAGGGCTTTACCGAACCTGGAACCCACGTTGAGTTAGGGCCAGAGTATTCATTTAAAATCATCTGGGCAGACGATAGCCGATCGGCTCCCCTAGAAGTGCGAGAGTTAGGCTCTGCATGGACAACGCCTCAAGGTATTGGCATGGGAACATCCTTTTCTGAATTGCGAGATAAACTCGGTTCGTTTGATCTATATGGGTTTGCGTGGGACTATGGCGGCACGGTCGTTCTAGACGAAACCGCCCTGGCTGACTACAGTGAATATTTGGTGCTGCGAGTTCAGCCAACCGATGCGGTGCAGCAAGATACCAGTGATTATCAGGCGGTTACAGGCGAGTCAGTGTATAAGTCTGAAAATCCTCACTTTGAAGCGCTGGATCTGAGAGTCAGCGACATGATCGTGGTGCTAAACGTTCCGGGGGCTTAATCCCCGAAGGCAATTGCGTAAGCCTGTACTTAGTTGGCTAATCCATGTTCTAGGGCATAGCGAACCAGTTCAGTCCGACTGTTGGTTCCAGTTTTGCTAAAGAGTCGGCTGACATACTTCTCAACGTTACGAACGCTCGTATTCAGTTGTCGAGCAATTTCTTTATTCATCAAACCTTTAGCCACCAGCTCTAACACGCTTTGTTCACGGGCCGTAAAATCGAGTTTGATGGGTGGAGGAGACTGGGCGATCGCCCCTCGTTGACCAAGCATCGCGCGAATCTCAGCAATTTGTCGTGCCATCTCAGCAATATCAGGCGTTTCGCCATCTCCACTCGTTGCCGCACGATTTGCCGCCTGTCGCTTGAGCAGATTCTCAACAATAGCGACCAACTCATCGGGGTCAAATGGCTTAGATAGATAGGCGTCACAACCCGCCTGATAGCCTTGAATGCGATCCGCCGTCATGCCTCTAGCAGTTAAAAAAACAACGGGCAGCGCCTGAAATCGCGGATCATCCCGGAGTTGCTGGAGAAACTGATACCCATCGACTTGAGGCATCATAATATCCGAAATGACAAGGTCAGGTGAAACTTGCTGAAGAAGCTCCCATCCCTCTTGAGCGTTACTGGCAACATGAACCTCAAAGCCACTGTCCTCAAGGTAAGCCTGTACTGCTTCCCGAAGTCCGGGCTCGTCATCGACCAGTAATAGCTGTGCAGCCATGATTATCCTCGTGTCTGAATTCTCCTATCGCTCAATTTAGAACGATCTACTACCTTTATTATCTGGTGTTCAGGAGACTTCTGGCATGATCGATGTGGCATAAATATGTCTAGAGATAGACAATCTATCTGGTTGACTGACAAAACTTTTTGCAGCGGCATAGGATTGTAGCTGTTACGGATTGTCATCGTTCAACATAGGATTGCAATCCTTACAGAAGGATTGTCATTGACAAACATAGGATTGTAGCTGCTACGGATTGTCATCGCTCAACATAGGATTGTAGCCGCTGCAGAAGGATTGTCATCGCTCAACATAGGATTGTAGCCGCTGCAGAAGGATTGTTATCGCTCAACATAGGATTGTAGCCGCTGCAGAAGGATTGTTATCGACAAACATGCCATTGTCATAGAGCAACATCGAATGATCAGGGCTCGACATATGAATGTTATCTATGATCATTGAATTGCGATGACTCACATGACGTTGATCGACTCTACAGAGGCATGGCGATCGCTCACAAACGTCTGTACGGTTTACAGCAGCACTGCGATCGCTCAACTTGCAAACAGCCTCCAGTATGTTAGTTTTGTCAGTCAATCAGGACAATCTATACTCCTTTATGAATGTGAACACCCGAATCAGCAGCTGTTTTTGTATTAACAACGACACTATCCCCGGCGATCGCGCGATGTCGACACCACTTCTTGCTGAGAATCCTCAGACATAGGTTGCTCGTAATCAGAGCTGTCATCGTCATCAACCAGTTGTGTTCCGCACGACCGACAGAATTGAGCATCCGCATCATGAAACGTCAAACCACAGCTAGGGCACGGCGTTTCAACCTTATTAATAGTTTTAACCAGCCGTCGAATTAAATCCCCAATCTGCCAGGGTATGAGCGCAATTCCGCTCCAAATCATCAAGATAGTTAACAATCGGCCAGCTTCAGAAATCGGCGTGATGTCTCCAAATCCCACTGTCGTCATCGTTGCGACTGAAAAATACATCGCATCTAAGAATGTACGAAACTCATAAGGATTCTTGGGATGTTCAACCTGGTAAATCAAGCCGGAATAAATAAAAATAATGGCAAATAGAGTAAACAGAATCCGAGCAAAAATCAGGCTGTCTTCGTCCGTCCAGTAGCCAAAAGCGGTTCTCC
>DBGGTD010000382.1:0-4556 GCA_051162585.1 Elainellaceae cyanobacterium | reverse complement strand
TGTAAGGGCTTTGCATGCAAAGCCCCTACCCAGATATAGACAACTACTGCAACGACTACTACTACTCGCGCGATCGCCAGCAAATCACATAGTTCATGACCTCACCTTCAACCACCTATCACGATTTCTCGCCGGGGTCATACACAAAATGCGTACACACCACCCCATGATCAGACGTGCTCCGATCATCATCTTCAACATAATCATTCCACACTCGCATCTCCTCAAATGACCAGATGCGCTGATCAGAATGGTCATAAAACTGCTCAGATACCAGCACATGATCAATGACTTCCTGAATCCCTTTGAATTCATGGGTGTAGTAGACATCACGCAGCGATCGCATCTGCTGCAAAATGCTGCATGTGTATAGCCCCACATCATTGCGGTAGCCGACGCGGCTAGATTCATACATGCGAAATGGGGGCTGCTGGGTGATGATTGCCAACGTGTTGCTGAGTTGACCATCATTCAAATCACCCAGTACAACCACAGGCTTATCGGTTTTTTTCATCTGCTTGGTCAGCAGTACTCTCAGCGCCGCCGCTTCAGCAGTCCGTCGGATTGTAGAAATGGCGCTGCCAATCGCCTCCTGATGCAGCTTAAGCACCTCATTATCTGTTGCCAACACGGTGGGGCGCTTCGACTTCAAGTGGGTGATAAAGACCTCAATATCAGTCAAATCATCCTCATCAGAATGATTGACCGTAACCTGAAGAATGGTGCGAGAAAACCGATCGATCTCAACTCCTAGCTCGTCATCTTCCCCATCTGCGGTGCGTTGTTTTGTCAGACTGACGTTTGATGGAAACTCTTTGTGAAGCTGTTGTCTCACGACTTGCCAGGGCTTGCGAACGGCTGCTGCAACGGCAATGTTGTACCACTCATCCTTGATGAAACAAAGCTGGTAGTCATTTTCCAGTCCCGCTGCTCGGAATACGTCTTCGAGGCACTGCTTTGACCACAGCTCTTGAAAGGCGATGATATCGGCATCCAAACGAGTTAGAATCTTGGCTGACCAGTCTATCTTTTTGGCATACTCGTCCTTTGTGTAGACATTTGTATACCAACGAATCTCAGGAAGCTGGAGGTTGTAGAGATTGAAGGTGGCGAAGCTAATGTTTTTATCCCGTCTAGCCATGAAAATCTCTCCCTTGAGGACAGCACGTGTAAAGACTCAGAAACTAAGCATTTAGAACACCCCAACTTGATTGGAACCCAAACTGGTTATGAATGGATGAAGACAGAGGTCAATTAAGACGGTTTTGTTGTGTTTCTTCACATAGTTTGTCTTGAAAATCTGCGATCGCCTTGTAGGGGCTTTGCATGCAAAGCCCCTACTGCAATGATTACTACTACTCGCGCGATCGCCAGTGAATCAAGTAACTCATGACTTCACCCTCCTCTGGCGTCATCACAATGCCCGTTTCAGGCACCACAATCAACTGACTCCATAGCCGTTGCTCCACATAGTTGAGCACATGCAAACGGTTGATCGTGTGCCGCACTCCTGCACGAGACCCCAGCAGAATATGACGCAAGGGTTCTCGACTGGGTTGGGCAGACGGGGATGCGATCAGTAGCGGACGGGTCGCCTCGCTGCGAGAGCGAGACGAGGATAGATACGGTAGAACTAACATGAGGGATTCCTCCAACGTAATGGGGTAGAAATCCCAAAAATTTAGCCACCCCAGACATGGTGCAGTGCGGGGTGGCCTCAGGTAACATAGGCACATCCTCCGCGACAGCCGTCGTCTCTATCGTGGGGGTCAGGTATCGAGAGTTGCTCCAACAGCTCTCGATTATTCAGCAGCGCCTAAATAATGGATATAAGCCTTTCAGGTATCTAAAATAACAGACCAGAGATGACAACCTAATAAAGTTATCTTAATCAAACTGCGTTCTAATCCTAAACAGTGGAGAGTGGCGACAGACCGTCCATAGTCTTGATCAGCCTTGATTCAATGGGGTTATCATCCCCGTAGCAGTTTTATTGTCCTAGAAGGAGACTACATGGTTTCTACGACACCTAGCACGATTCAATTTGAAGACGATCGCACAGGTTTAAGTGTCGAAACCCTACGGCGGGCTATTGCGGATAATCTCTTCTATCTGCAGGGCAAGTTTCCAGGGATTGCGACCCAAAACGATTACTATATGGCCTTGGCCTATACCGTGCGCGATCGCCTGCTACACCGATGGTTAAACACAACGCGAATCTATCTCGAACAGAAAGTCCGTGTTGTGTGCTATCTGTCTGCTGAGTTTTTAGTCGGTCCTCACACGGGCAAAAATCTAATCAACTTGGGCATCTACAACAAGGTAAAACAGGCAGTCGAAGAGTCTGGACTAGATCTCAACGAGTTACTGGCTCAAGAAGAAGAGCCGGGGTTGGGGAATGGTGGGCTGGGTCGTTTAGCCGCTTGTTATTTAGATTCTCTCTCAACCCTTGAAATACCAGCCGTTGGATACGGGATTCGCTACGAATTTGGCATCTTTGATCAAGAGATTCGAGATGGATGGCAGGTCGAAATCACAGATAAGTGGTTAGCACCAGGAAACCCGTGGGAGATTGCCCGTCCTGAAGCATCTGTGCTGGTTAAGTTTGGAGGTCACACCGAATCCTATACAGATCAACAGGGCTACTATCGAGTCAGATGGGTTCCCCACAGTACTGTGAAAGGTGTTCCTTACGATACCCCCATCGTCGGCTATCAGGTAAATACTGCAAATACCTTACGCCTATGGAAAGCCGAGGCTCCTGAGTCATTTAACTTTCAGGCATTTAATGTAGGCAATTATTATGGCGCTGTCAATCAAAAGGTCGTGTCTGAAAACCTGACAAAAGTTCTCTATCCCAACGATGAACCTATTCAGGGCAAGCAACTCCGCCTCCAGCAGCAATACTTCTTTGTGTCATGTTCTCTGCAAGACATGATTCGTATTCATTTAGCGACTAATCAGTCTTTAGCCACATTTCACGAAAAATTTGCAGTTCAACTCAATGACACCCATCCGTCTATTGGGGTTGCAGAGCTGATGCGGTTGCTGATTGACGACCACAGCATGGGTTGGGATCAAGCCTGGCATGTCACCCAAAACACCTTTGCATTTACCAACCATACTCTACTGCCTGAAGCGTTAGAAAAATGGCAGATTGACCTATTTGGGAATTTTTTGCCTCGCCACTTAGAAATCATTTATGAAATCAATGAGCGGTTTCTCAATCAGGTGCGGATTCGATATGGAGGGGATGGTCGACTCGGTAGCCTATCGCTGATTGATGAAGGGGGCGATCGCTACGTTCGCATGGCGCATCTCGCCTGTGTGGGCAGTCATAAAATTAACGGCGTCGCTGAACTCCATTCAGAATTGATTAAGCAAACAATTCTGCGTGACTTCTACGAGATTAGCCCTGAGAAATTTTGCAACGTCACCAATGGTGTGACTCCTCGTCGATGGATACTATTAAGCAATCCTCAACTGGCTGATTTGATTAATCGAAAGATCGGAGGAAATTGGGTCAAACATCTAGAGGAATTGCGACAGCTAGAAACATGGGTAGACGATCCTGAATTTCGATCAGAATGGAGACAGATTAAGCAGGCGGTTAAGCAAAATCTGACGGAGCGCATTCGCGATCGCACGGGCACTATCGTCAATCCCAATTCGATGTTTGATATTCAAGTCAAACGAATTCATGAATATAAGCGGCAACATCTCAACGTTTTACACATTCTCACTCTCTATCACCGCCTCAAACACAACCCTGACCTAGATATCGTGCCGCGTACGTTTATCTTTGGTGGCAAGGCCGCTCCCGGCTATTTTATGGCAAAGTTGATCATTAAGCTCATCACGTCGGCGGGTGAGGTGATCAATCAAGATCCTGACGTGCGCGATCGCCTCAAGGTCGTGTTTTTGCCAGACTATAACGTGACCAATAGCCAACCCGTTTATCCGGCTGCCGATCTATCAGAGCAAGTCTCAATGGCAGGCAAAGAAGCCTCTGGAACGGGAAACATGAAGTTTTCCTTGAACGGTGCATTGACGATTGGCACACTCGATGGGGCAAACCTTGAAATTCGGGAAGAGGTCGGAGCTGAGAACTTTTTCTTATTCGGGTTGACGGCATCTGAGGTCGATGATGTCAAAGCAAAGGGATATCGCCCGTGGGAGTACTACCATGCAAACGATCAACTTCGAGCTGTAATTGATTGGCTTGGGTCTGGATTGTTTTCTCGCGGCGATACCAGCCTGTTTCGCCCCCTTATTGACTCGTTGATGCATGACGACCCGTTTATGCTGTTTGCCGACTATCAGTCTTATATCGACTGCCAAGAGCGGGTGAGTGAAGCCTATCGAGATCAAGACAACTGGACTCGCATGTCTATCTTGAACGCGGCTCGTACGGGTAAGTTTTCGAGCGATCGCGCGATTCGCGAATATTGTCAAACCATTTGGAACACTGAGCCTGTGACGATTGAGCTTCGTGATTACGTTCAAGCAAATGCTGGCTTAAACGCATAGAGTCAACCCTCCTAAATGGTTCATTG
>DBGGTD010000381.1:0-6911 GCA_051162585.1 Elainellaceae cyanobacterium | reverse complement strand
CTACAGTGGTGCGCTCAATTCTGAGGTAGTACGGACATCAAGTATTCGAGATGTCGAGATGTTTCAGGTCTATCTGTGTCTGTGCGTTTTAGAAGATAGCATTCGGTCTGTTCAGTGTGAGCTGTTTCCGCTATGCGTTATGCTGTATCCCTCCTTAAAGGTACAGTGGAAGCTCGTTCAAGACATGATTCAAGCGCTGACCTGGGAAATGGTAGACCGGCTCAACTCGGAAGATATGTCAGTCTTTATTCCGTACTTGCGGCTGCTGGCAGATATGTTTTCGAAAGAAGTATTTCAAAATTCGGGAGTCACCTGATTAGCAATAAAGACGACTGTGCAATTCAGTTGTGCAATTCAGTGATAGTCGAGGTCGGTTTCGTCTTCAGAAACGCCAGTTTGCAGCTCATTTTTGTAAAGTGATATCCATAATACTTCACTATGGCTTAGGATTTGCTTTGATTCGAGTTGGGCGATCGCTTGCTCTAAATAGGTTTTTCGCTGCTTTGTTAAAAAAATTTCCTCTCGTTTCATCGATGCACCACCTCTAGTAATAAATGCTTAAACGAGAGCCCTCATTATATACTCAAATTCATAATATGGTCAGCAACTTTCTAAAGACTCAATCCTGCCGCTGCAGACGCTCTACTTAGAACGTCCGGGCTAGGTCAACGTAAAAACTATCATGAGTAAACCTACGATCATGGCGATCAGCATTAGTCCGCTGAGTCCGTGGTCTTCGATAAATTTGGCGATCGCCCCGGCCATCCATGCCAAAACAGCCGTTGGCACCGAATCTAAATCAGCGATAATCCCCGGAAATGAGCTGGTTAAAGCCGTAAAAGCCCGAATCAGAGTGGCACTGACGAGCACCATGCCGATGCCGACTGAGATATGGCTAGCCAGTGCACCGGAAAAAATGAGAGCAGCAAAGGAAATGTCGAGCAGTATTCCGATAGCTCCGGCAATTAGACCCACAACCAGGCTAGGCAGTAGTTCTTGAGGCGCAAGGCGCAACCCAGTCTCCTGCTTTGCTGAGCTATTCACAGCAACAACTCCTGACGCTAAGCAGCAATCGTATTTGACAAGAGAGCATTAGCACTACAGCCTCGGCAAAGCACTGTTTGGGATCACATGTTGGAGTGGCCATGTTTGAGGGACTATAGTTAGGTGCTCAGGCTGATATCAAATCCGCCAAAATCTTGGCGGATGATTTGGCTCGTTATGAGTAATAAACAACCCGATTTTGGGTCTTTCCTTGATTTAGAGATCCCAAAAGCTCACCCACTTAGCAACTCATGATTCTACGCTAGATAAACGAAGACGAGCTTTGTGTTCCGTTTGGGGCACTCTGGAAGAGATTTCCGTCGCGATGGTTATCCTAAAAGCTTTTCTGAAATCTCTGAGTTCCGGTGTCTTTATTGTCATTCTCCGTATTGGATTGGTCAATATACCTGAATCATTCTGGGAACACTACACAATGAGCATTGGCACGAGGTTATGTTATGGGATCTATTCTTCATAAAGGGCAACTGACAACCTGGAAAGATGATAGGGGTTTTGGTTTTATCAAACCCAATGATGGCGGCAGAGAAGTTTTTTTGCACATCAGTGCACTGAAGAGGTCAGGTCGTCGCCCAAAAGTCGGAGATATCATTGTATACGAACGAGTTACTCAACCAGATGGGAAGGTGCGCGCTGAAAGAGCGTTGATTCAAGGGGGTGCACTTTGCCCCTTGCCAACTCAACAAAGATCAAGGAAACGAGATCCCATTAAAACTTTTATCGGTAGAGATCCCATTAAAACTTTCATCGGTGTTGGAATTCTGATTATCGTTGCACTGTTTGAAGCGGAGTTGAGTCCTAGTCGTTCTCCATCTCCAACGTCATCCATCACAAAACCAGAATGTATTGTTAAAGGTAATATTTCAATCAGTACAGGTAACAGGTTGTATCACATTCCAGGCATGGAAGATTATGAATCAACCATCATTGATCCATCAAAAGGAGAAAGATGGTTTTGTACCGAGGCAGAGGCGATCGCCAATGGTTGGCGTAAAGCGCCAAGGTAATTGAAATCAACTTTATTGCACTCGCTAATCATTTACTTAGAGTGCCTTTATTCACGTCTCACGACTTACTCAGGATGGGCTTCTATTGTATGCACTAGGCGGGAGATACGTTGGTTTCAGACCGCTCAATCCTAGTTCTGGCATAGAAGACATAGAGGTATTCACATGATACGTTCTGCAATTATTGGTTTATCGATTGTTGCACTTGCTTCAGTTCCTACAATGTCGGCGAAGGCTGAATCATTGAATAGTGATAGAGTGCGTGAATTTCAACTGAGCCAAGTTACTGTTGCTCAGATTGCGTCGGGATCTTTTACAACCGTTGAGCAAGATCACCCAACTAATGGAACAGCGCAGATTGTTGAGGAGGGTGGGCAACGCTACCTAGAATTTAGTGGAGATTTCACAACAGCTCAAGGCCCTAATGTGGAAGTCATTCTTTATCAAGGCGGCAGCGTACCTGTCAATCTAGAGGAGGGAACCTACGTCACAATCGCTCCGTTACAAAGCTTTGATGGGGCTCAGCGATATTCTATTCCGAGTGATATAGACTTGTCTGGATTTGGCGCTGTTGGAATCTGGTGTCGCCAGTTTAATGTGACATTCGGCTATGCCCCAATTTAAGTAAGATTTACACGTTATCCAAAACCCTGCGCTGCCCGCGCTGCGGGCAGCGCAGGGTTGTTTTATGGGTTCTATAGTTAATTGTGACCACCGACTTATGGACGAGGTTTATCGACCATAAATACCATGTCTTTTGCCTTACTTTTCAGCTTGTTTTTCAAAGTCGCTCACAAAATTCCGCCGATGTTGAATGGGCATAGATGTGTAGATTCCGTAGAAGCGGCTGAATGACCAAAACCATTTAATAATCGACAGTAGATGCGACTTGATGACAGCATCATCTCCATCATAGGTAGCAATTTTCTCGGAGAGCCAAATCATCGTTACCTCCAAAGCAGTAGTTGATAGGTTGAGTCTAAGAATTATCGGGAGGGCAATCAAAAATCAGGGTCAATGGTATCGATGAATAAAATTCATGATAGAAATGCCTGATTGAAGTAGTGCTGAGTCAATTTCATCTGTTTCACAGTTACACTTTACGGAGCAATCGAGAGTAAATCGGGAAGTCTCCAATGACCCAGCAGCGATAAACATCCTATTCAGCCTCAAAATGCTGCGATCGCACTCCGACACCCCGAAGAAGCTTCGCAGATCTACTATTAACTGTGCTTGACAGCGATATACAGAGCGATTTGAGGCTTGATTATTCGCGAAGTATTTGCATGTACGGATACAGAACAATAGCTCTGCCAGATGTCAGTAAATTTGGGCAGTAAATTTGGAAAAGACATACCATCTGGTGAAACTGATTGTATTATTCACAATTCAATGCCCGTAGACCAGATACAGTTCGCATCGATTTCAAGTGTCACAGTTCTGAATCTAAGTGGCAGAAAATCTAAGTGGTAAGGAAAATAGCAGAACATCCATTAGGCATCGCCATTGGAGCAACGATTTCTGGATCAATCTCGGCATCATCAATCTTGTAGCGACGAACGAATCGCTACATATTCTACTGGTTATAACTGGCTATAAACTAGCTAAGGCTTTGCTTTAAGCTGTAGAATATTAGAAAATCTGTGAACATACGTTTACAGGCTCACTGATGTAGCAAAGTCAATTACTAACCTGCATCCTGATGCTCAGTTCTCTGTCGCGCATCCAATTCAATCGAATTTGACGAGGCGGTTTTAGGGATTGAGCGCAGATTCACCCAGTAGCTGTTTTTGGAAACTTTTTTGCTTAAACCATGACTCAAATTTCTGGAACTCCTGACGTACCCGATCTGAGTCGTCGCCAGTTTATGAATTTACTCACCTTCGGGGCCGTAACAGGAACTGCCTTGGGGGCGCTTTATCCAGTTGTGAAGTATTTCATTCCGCCCTCTGCGGGTGGCACCGGTGGCGGCGTACTTGCTAAAGACGCACTCGGAGATAATGTCGTTGCTAGTGAGTTTTTGTCCAACCATACTGTGGGCGATCGCGTCTTGACGCAAGGTCTTAAAGGCGACCCAACTTATGTGGTGGTCGAGAGTAGCGATTCGATTGCAGACTATGGTCTGAACGCTATTTGTACCCACCTAGGTTGTGTTGTGCCTTGGAATGGAGCTGAGAATAAATTTATCTGCCCATGTCACGGCTCTCAATACAACAGTGAAGGAAAGGTTGTCCGTGGTCCCGCTCCTTTGTCTCTGGCGCTCGTTCATGCGAACGTGACTGATGATGGCAAGATTGCTCTAACCCAATGGACTGAAACCGATTTTCGAACCAACGAAGATCCTTGGTGGACTTAACCAACCACACATGGTTAACAGTTCATGGCTTCGCTCCTTATCTTGAGCTGCATTTTCAGATGTAAGGCATGCTTTCAAGAGTCCCGTGCGATCGCCCCATCTAGATTATTGAAATAGTCTGCTCAAACCAATCTCCTCTGTCTGATCCTTTGTTAGAACACCTGTTACTGATGAGAAAAAACATTTGGCTACCTCGATTGCTTAGCGGCTATAGGGTTGGCGTTAAAAGTGTGCTCGTTACACTTGTCGCCATTACTTTATTCTTCGCGAGCGATATTTTCTTTCCCAGCTCTGCTGAGGCGTATCCATTTTGGGCGCAGCAAAACTACGACAGTCCTCGTGAAGCAACTGGGCGCATTGTTTGTGCTAACTGTCATCTCGGTGCAATGCCGACCCAAGTTGAAGTTCCTCAGTCTGTGTTGCCCGACAGCGTATTTAAGGCTGTGGTCAAGATTCCATATGACTTGAGCACGCAGCAGGTCTTGGCGAACGGCGAAAAAGGCCCGCTTAATGTCGGCGCTGTATTGATGCTCCCTGACGGGTTCACAATTGCTCCGGACGATCGAATTCCAGAAGAAATGAAGGAAGAGGTCGGTCCTAGCTATTTATTTCAGTCTTACAGCGAAGACCAAGATAATATTGTCCTGGTTGGCCCGTTACCCGGCGAACAATATCAGGAAATTGTGTTCCCGGTGCTCTCACCTGATCCAGCGTCTAATAAGTCGGTTGCATTCGGCAAATATTCAGTCCATGCTGGTGGAAACCGAGGACGTGGGCAAGTCTATCCTACGGGTGAAAAGAGCAATAACGCAGTCTATAAGGCTTCTAAGTCTGGAACGGTATCTCAGATCGAGAAAGCCGATGATGGCAGCTACGTCGTTAACATCCTAACGCCGGACGGTGAAACTGCTGTTGAGACGATTCCGGTTGGTCCTGAACTGATTGTTGCAAAGGGCGATGATGTATCTGCAGGTGCGCCCTTAACATCCAATCCCAACGTTGGTGGATTTGGTCAGATGGATACCGAAATTGTTCTGCAAAGCTCAGGGCGCGTCAAAGGGCTTGTTGCATTTGTTGCCGCTATCATGTTGTCTCAAATCTTGCTGGTGCTGAAGAAGAAGCAGGTTGAGAAAGTTCAAGCGGCAGAAATGAGCTTCTAGACCCTGCTAATTTAGCCTAGTTCTAATTTCAACACTCCCTTACAGGAGTGTTTTTTTTGGCGATCGCATTCGTCATAGCGAAGTCGATGGATACCCCCACTGCTACAGTGGACGATACGCTCGATAGTTGATGTTAGGGAAAATGTTGTCGATCGCTTCAACCTTTTCTAACCAACCGGCATCAATTTTGTCTTGCAGCAGATCCTCTCGAATTTTGTTGAACCGCATCAAGTGCGATCGCGTCCGGCGTACTGCATAGGGCACCATTGTGCCTGTACGCATAATAAATGCCCAATCGGATGACTGCGCCAGCAATAATTCTCTGGCAGCCTGATTGAGTGCGCGCCATTCTAGTTCGTCGATGGGCTCTCGACGCGAAAGCTCAATCATCCGCTCAGTTGCTTTATGTAAATGAGGGTAAATCCAAGAGTTGGTTTCATTGAGCCAATATTCGTGAAAGCCCCTAAAGCCCCAACTAGATTGCGACGGACGACACACCTGCTGCACCGGGTTGGCTTGCAGATAATCAGATAGGTGGGTCATCTCAAACGTGGTTTGATCATGCCAAGACTTTCTAAACAAATAGTCGAGAAACCACGGGCCTTCATACCACCAGTGACCAAAAAGCTCTGCATCATAGGGGGAAACAATAATAGGATTCCGTTGCATGACACCGTGGAGATGGGCAACCTGTTTCTCCCGGTTGTACATAAAGTTGCCCGCATGCTCAGCTGATTTTTCACGAGCCCAGTAGGGGTCATACCACTGCTTATCGCTTAGGCCAAGACCTTTACCCGTAATTTTGTGATATTTGATGCCTGTGTTTTTTCGCTGCCCATTCGGCATGATATAAGGCTTGATATATTCATACTCAGCATCCCACCCTAGATCGCGATAAAATTCTCGATATTCAGGGGCTCCTGGATAGCCAACCTCAGATGACCAGACTTGTTGAGACGATTCATGGTCGCGACCAAACGCAGCAACTCCTGATTCTGCAAAGATAGGAGCGTAGGTGCCAAACCGGGGCCGAGGACGAGCGTATAAGATGCCGTGCCCGTCTGTAAGAAAATAGCGCAGCCCTGCATCTGCGAGCATTCGCTCAAGTCCCTCATAATAGGCGCATTCAGGCAACCAAATTCCGCTCGGCGGGCGACCGAACACATCTTCATAGTGCTCGGCGGCAACTTTGATCTGTGCCCACACCGATTGAGGATACATTTTCATCAACGGCAGGTAGCCGTGAGTTGCCCCGCAGGTCATTATGTCTAGATTATTGCTGTCTAGAAATTGCTTAAAGGCGGCAATCAAGTCGTGATCATAGCG
>DBGGTD010000380.1:0-2300 GCA_051162585.1 Elainellaceae cyanobacterium | reverse complement strand
TCGGCCTCCGCCGACTAATATAGCCTTACCCTCTCGCGTTAGGACGCTGAACGTGTGTAGAGCCCCCGCGCCGCGGGGGCTCTACACACGTTCAGCGTCCTAACGCGAGAGTGTAAGGCTATATTAGTCGGCGGAGGCCGACTTCGTGTAGGCGCGGCTTTAGCCGCCAGCATTTGAAGTTTTGTCAGTGAATTAGGTTAATCCCACTCGATTGAGCATCTCGAAATGTTGACTGACTGGCGCCAGCGTATTCGCCGTGATCATGCCGCTGGCTGCAACAGCCGGTAAGCCAATTCCCGGAAATGTTGAATCACCGCAGCACAGCAACCCCGGTAGCGGCGTTTGCGGTCCTGGAAATAATGCCTCTCCGGCACGAATAGCAGGGCCGTATGATCCCCGATGACGACGGAGAAATCGCTCGTGGGTCAAGGGCGTGCCAATGAGCGTCACTTCACACCGAGATCGAATATCTGGAATCACTTTCTCCAAGGCATTCCACATGACGCGTGCCCGATCGTGCTTTTGGCGAGCATATGCCTCACTGCGGCGATCCATGCCGTGCCAGATATCATAGGGTTCATTTCCTGGCGTGTAGACGTGAATGACATGCTTACCTGGTGGCGCAAGGGACGAATCGATTAAAGACGGAATTGAAATCAGCACAACATTTTGAGGGGCTGTGATGCCCATCTCCCAATCGTTGACCACAATATGATGACAAGGCAAATCGCTCGGCAACCCTTCTCCGTCAATGCCTAGATGAAGATGCATAAAACTGTCACACTCGGGTATGGCTTGCCGTTCTTCAACAAACGACTTCGGAACCGCACCGTCAGGAATCAGCGTTAGCGTATCCCAAACTGACGCAGCCGAAATGACAGCGTGCCGAGCCCGAATTATTTTACTCTTCTGCACCTGCACACCTGCTGCCCGCTTTTCTTCCACCAAAATATGCTCTACATGAGCATTCAATACTAGCGATCCTCCATGACGCTGCAATCCGCTGACTAGGGCGTCGACGAGCGCTCCACTGCCGCCGATGGGATAGTCTAGGGCGACGTTGGGGCGATACCAATCGGCAAACATAAACGCCATTTCGGCGGTGCTAGTTCCGCTAGCGGGCAGCCCGGAGAGCAGAAAACATAATAGGTTTAACCAATTTTGGATAAAAGAATCGTGAACCACGTCATCGATAACGTGGCTGAAAGGCCCTGTTAGCTTGGGCAGCTTGACGAGGTACTGAATCAACGAGGGGGCAAACCGTCCGACGGTCAGCAATGCGCCCCAATCTAATCTCAGTGCGGCAGTGGGAATGGCGATCGCCGCATCTTTTAAGGGTCTCATCACCTGTTGGAGCGATCGCCATTCTTGAACGGCTTGTGATCCCCGCAGCGTTGCTAAGACCTCACAAAACTGCTCAGCCCCGACTGATGTCTCAAACTGCCCCTCTGGAAGCCAGCAGCCCCAAGTATCATAGGTCGCACAGGGAAGCTCTGACCCAATGGCATCGAGCACTTGCCGCAATGGATTTGGGGAAGGCGTATACGACATGCCTGAATAGAGAGACGGCCCCGAATCAAATTTGAATCCATTACGCTCGAATGCGTGGGCGGCTCCACCGGGAATGGAGTGACTTTCACACACCATTACTTCAAACCCATAACGGGCGAGCAGGGCAGCACAGCTTAGTCCACCAACGCCACTGCCTATCACGACAATATCGGTCGTTGTTTGGTCAGAGAGGGATGCCGATGGTATCGAATTCTGCATAAAAAATCGCAATCCTTGAACACACGTTATGATCGCTGCCAAATTTTAATCGTCTCATCAGCGCTGCCGCTCGCAAGGAATTGACCATTTGGGCTGAAAGCCAGCGCATTCACGCTCCATGAATGACCCAACGAGTGTAAGCGATCGCCCGATTCTAAATGCCAAATATAAATGCAAGTGTCGTCTCCGGCGCTGGCAAAGATCTGCCCGTCAGGGTTGACTGCGATCGCATTCACTCGATCTGTGTGTCGGGCCAAGGTGCAGATGAGTTCACCAGTATTCAAATCCCATAGCCTGAGATTGCGATCCCAACTACCGCTGATGAGCAAACTCCAGTCTGGGCTAAGGGCAATCGAACTGACGCGATCGCCATGGCCTCGAATCGTGTTGAGAAGCTCTGCTGTTTGTAAATTCCAGACGCGAATGGTCTTGTCATAACTCCCACTTACCAGCAACTGCCCATCTGGACTTATTGCCAACGCATTGACCTGATCGCGATGCTTTTTCCAGCGTTCGATCGGTTCCCGATT
>DBGGTD010000379.1:0-9622 GCA_051162585.1 Elainellaceae cyanobacterium | reverse complement strand
CCCACGGGCTGACTCAAGCCGTCCGGGTTGGCATGAATGCCCAAAAATCTGGAGATGTTGGGCAAGTGATGATTGTGGCGATCACTGATGGGCGTGGTAATATTCCGCTTGCTCGCTCCCTCGGCGAACCGATTATGGAAGGCGAAAAACCTGATATCAAGGCTGAGCTATTAGAAATTGCCGATCGAATTCGATCGACTGGGTTTCAGCTTTTGATGATTGATACTGAAAACAAATTTGTTTCGACTGGGTTCGCTAAAGAGTTGGCTAAGCATGCAGGTGGGAAATACTATCACCTACCCAAAGCAACTGATCAGGCGATCGCTGCCATGACAAAAACCGCGATGAGCGATCTCAAAGCCTAATTTCATGATCATATAGCCTTACGCTCTCGCGTTAGGACGTTAAACGTGTGGTGAGCCCCCGCGGCGCGGGGCTCACCACACAAACCTGGGTCCGTAGGATGTTAAAACCATGATCATAAAAAAGACCTCAATTGAGGCCTTTATCCAGGGATATATTTAAGCATTTTGTGTCAGAAAACAGGGTGACTAGTTCACATCATGCCCGACGGCTGCGATCGCTTCTTTAATCCTGCTTTCATCCGCTTGCGTATCAACCTCAACTTGCTTCGTTTCGATGTTGACATTGACACTGGCTGATGAATCAAGCTTGTGAATTGCCTTTGTAATCGTATCTGCACAGCCGTCACAGACGATGGATGGCACATTGAGCTGCATTTTATCTCTCCCAATTTTTTTCCTAAGCGTCTACCTATGGCTTAACAAACCTACGCAGTGTATTCAAGCATCCTTTTATTCCAAAACTAATCAGCGGAATGATTAACGTTGCAGCTAGACCGACTGACGTAGACGAGGCTGATTCCTGAGGAGGGTACGATGCTGATATGATAGGTGGCACAGTCGGTGTTGAAGTGGCCGCTAAATAGGACGTATTTGATTCAATAGGACGAAGCGTTGACGCCATAAAGGCATCAGAGTGACTCGGTTTATGCCCTTCCATATCCATGTCAGGCATATCATGCTGATGCATATCATGATCAATGCCCTGGCCAAAAAAGTTGAAAAATCCCATGCTCACCGGGGCTCTCGTCACCAACCCCATCGAGACGGCTCCAGCGCTGAAGATTCCCATTGATACCACACCCAATGAGACAATTCCCATCGGAATGATGGCGATCGCCACAACCCCATGCGCCGATAATCCGATCGCGATCAACCCGTGAGCACTAATGCCGATTGCTACAGTCCCGTGGGCCTCGACTCCGACAGATAACCATTTGCGCTGCTTTCCTGACGCACAGGACATATCCTTATCCTCAGATTGCATTCCTCTTTTCCATACATGACCTTGCTAAATTCAAGCGGAGGTATCTGGCGTTGTCAAAAGACAGGCTGTCAAACTCATCGATGCGCACCACGATTCGGCTCTGTGTCTTAACCTCTCCTTATCCGCCAAAACGTTCCCGTTTGTGGCAATCTGGAAAATAACAGGCTAACCAGCTTTCCATAACATACTTGATTGCATATGCAGACTTTGCCCACCCCCGTTACATCCTCCACACCCTACGCTCAGCTTTCAACTGACACAACCATTCATCGCCGCAAGACTCGCCCTGTTCAGGTAGGCAGCGTTACGATTGGTGGAGGACATCCCGTCGTCGTTCAATCGATGATCAATGAAGACACGATGGATATTGACGGCTCAGTTGCTGCGGTCCGGCGTCTTCACGAAATCGGCTGTGAAATTGTCCGCGTGACGGTTCCCAGCGTGGGCCACGCCAAAACCGTTGCTGACATCAAACGGCTGCTCCGAGACACCTATCAGGATGTGCCACTGGTGGCAGATGTGCATCATAACGGCATGAAGATTGCCCTAGAGGTGGCTAAGCACGTTGACAAGGTGCGAATCAACCCGGGCTTATATGTATTTGAAAAACCCAAGAGCGATCGAACCGAATATACCCCAGCGGAGTTTGCAGAAATTGGCGACAAAATTCGTCAGACCCTAGAGCCGTTAGTCGTATCCTTGCGCGATCAGGGTAAAGCAATGCGCATCGGGGTCAATCACGGCTCGCTGGCTGAGCGCATGCTGTTTACCTATGGCGATACACCAGAAGGAATGGTGCAGTCTGCATTAGAGTTTATCCGCATTTGTGAATCCCTAGACTATCAAAATCTTGTGATTTCGCTCAAAGCATCGCGAGTGCCCGTGATGATTGCAGCCTATCGCCTCATGGCACAGCGCATGGATGAGTTTGGGATGGATTACCCGCTCCATCTCGGCGTGACGGAGGCAGGAGACGGAGAGTATGGGCGCATCAAGTCAACGGCAGGCATTGGCACCCTGCTGGCCGAAGGCATTGGAGACACGATTCGTGTTTCTCTCACCGAAGCGCCTGAAAAAGAAATTCCAGTTTGCTATAGCATTCTCCAGTCGTTGGGGCTGCGTAAAACAATGGTGGAGTATGTCGCGTGCCCGTCCTGTGGACGCACGTTATTCAATTTGGAAGACGTTCTTCATGAAGTCCGAGAGGCAACCAAGCATCTGGCAGGGCTAGATATTGCTGTGATGGGATGCATTGTGAATGGCCCCGGAGAAATGGCAGATGCCGACTATGGCTACGTTGGCAAACAGCCCGGATACATTTCGCTATATCGAGGGCGTGATGAAATCAAAAAAGTGCCGGAAAACAAGGGTGTTGAGGAATTAATTAACCTGATTAAAGCCGATGGACGCTGGATTGATCCGTAAATCCTAATCAGAGACTCTGTCACAGTTTGTAATATTTGGAATTAGCCCACTCGAAGCTGTCATCAGACATGCCATTCCTTAGCATGCTGTGTTAGATTGAGCGTACTTCGTCGCACACTCTTCGTCACCCATTCAATAGACATGAGAACTGTAAAGCGCGGTCTTGTCCTAGGTGCAACGGCAGTAGCAGTTACTGCAATTGTTACAGGAATTACTAGCCTCCATCTTTCGCGAAGCCAAGCATTTTTTCAAGATAGTCCTAAAGAGCTAATTGATGAGGTTTGGCAACTCATTAATCGCACCTACGTAGACGGCACCTTTAATCGCGTTGATTGGGAATCCGTCAGAGTAGAATATTTGGAGCGTGAATACGGCAACCGCGACGAAGCCTATGTTGCGATTCGCGAAATGTTGGAGCAACTTGAGGATCCATACACGCGATTCATGGACCCTCAAGAGTTTCGCAATATGCAAATTGATACGTCAGGTGAGCTGACGGGCGTTGGCATTCAGATTTCCCAAGACGAAGAAACGGATGAGCTGATTGTTGTTTCTCCTATTGAAGACACCCCGGCGTTTGAGGCTGGAATGCTGGCAAGGGATGTGATCGTCGAAATTGACGGTGAGAGCACAGCAGGCATGGATATCAACGATGCCGTCAATCGAATCCGAGGCCCTGTGGGTTCGACTGTTACCCTGACGATTCGTCGAGACGACGAGCAACTCGACTTTTCACTTGAACGAGCCCGTATCGAAATTCATCCGGTGCGCTATTCGCTTCGCGCTGACGATTCACAAGGTGGAATTGGATACATCCGTCTGACTCAGTTTAGTGCCAATGCTGCTGAGGAGATGCAGGAGGCAATCCGCGAGCTAGAGAAGGACAATGTCGACGGATATATCTTAGATCTGCGCTCCAATCCGGGTGGATTGCTCTACTCCAGCATTGATATCGCTCGAATGTGGCTCGAAGATGGCACTATCGTTTCAACTGTCGATCGCCAAGGAGTGACCGATCGCGAACGAGCCAATGGGCGATCTCTAACAGACAAGCCGCTCGTTGTTCTGGTAGACGGTGGGTCTGCTAGCGCCAGCGAAATTTTATCAGGTGCGCTGCAAGATAACGAGCGCGCCGTTTTGGTTGGCACCCAGACCTTTGGCAAGGGATTGGTGCAATCAGTGCGGCCTTTGGGGGATGGATCTGGTGTAGCAATCACCGTTGCGAAGTATCTCACGCCTAGTGGTCGAGATATCAACCGGGAAGGGATCGTGCCCGATATCATAGTTGAGCTGAGCGAACCTCAACGAGAAGCATTGTCCCAAGATCGGACATTGATTGGCACATCCTCTGATCCGCAGTATGCAGAAGCGCTAGAAATTTTGCAGCAGGCGATCGCCAATCGCAATCAACAGCCGAGGGCGGAAGTTACTCCTTAGAGATCGTTCTAGATATTCCGCAAAGCGTCTATCTTTGACCAAAATATCCGAGTCACATAGGCTGACACTTACCCGATCTGATTAACCCGACTCGCCGGGCGATCGCGTCTCCTTGAGATGAGAAGGGGCCCCATTGTTGGCGCTCTTGCTCCCCGTTGTTTTGAGAGTCTGTAGAGGAGTGTTGTAGGGTGTAATCTGGAATAATGTCGCAGCGACCATCGTCTCGCTTTACGATATACCATCCAGTGGGCTGGGCAGTGGGCTGGCTCATAGCATTCCTTTTAACTGACAAAACGTTGAGATGGCAGCGATTGTGATATAGTCCACTATGCATCTTGACGGCGTATTGATACATTCAACGATGGGCATGTATGGCTTCTGACCCGAGTTCTACTGACACTAAGCTACAACACGACTCGCAAACTGAGTCAACGCAACTATCGTCTCGTGTTCAGCCAGAAAAAGGCAGATCCGTCTGGTCTCGCTGGTGGGCATCCCAGCGAGACAATATTCAACTTGTCACCATCGCGCTGGTGTTGGCATTATTAATTCGGGTGTTTATTGCTGAGCCGCGCTATATTCCCTCTGATTCAATGGCACCAACGCTAGAAGTAGGCGATCGCCTCGTCGTTGAAAAAGTTTCGTATTATTTTCGCCCCCCAACTGCCGGAGAAATCATCGTCTTTGACCCGCCCCCCCAGCTTCAATCTCAGGGATATTCTGCTAACCAGGCATTTATTAAGCGAGTGATTGGCGAACCCGGACAGGTAATTGCGGTTCGTGAGGGTGTCGTGTTTCTAGATGGTCGACCCGTGCCAGAAAGTTATATTGCCGAACCACCTCGGTATGAACTGCTGCCAGTAAAGATTCCTGACGGCTTTTTCTTCGTCATGGGAGACAATCGCAATAACAGCAATGATTCCCATCTGTGGGGGTTTTTGCCTCGCGAGAATGTAATCGGGCATGCGGCCTTCAGGTTTTGGCCACCTCAACGCATCGACCCGATTCAGCAGCCTGTCTATGGTTCGCAGCGCACATGATGCATTAAATCACTCATAATCGTGCTGGAAATCGAGAGCCGCCGCTGCAAGTCAGCAAGATTGCGGTATGCTCCACGCTGCTGTCGCTCCCAGACAATGGCTCGCGCTAGATCGGCCTCAAGCATCGGAATTTGTATTAAAGCGTCGACTGAAGCGGTATTGAGGGGTACAGGGCGGATGGCTGATGTGCGATCGCCCGCGTAAGCGTAATAATAGAATCTCAGAATGGGCTCTAAGGGGCGCAGACGATGAATCGGTAGGTTTAGTGCAGCAGCAATGTCATCTAGGCAGTGAAACTGAATGCCTGCTTGCGTCAAATCAGTGAGCGATCGCGCTTGGTGAATGGATAGCCCGGGCAGCCGTAGCCAATCGTCAACGCTTGCCTGATTGACATTAATACTAACTCCGAGGGATGCAGCAATCTGCACCTCTTCGATAGACTGAAAGCGATAGTAGGGGTCGCGGCGTAGTTGAGTTTGCAGGGGTCGAAGGCGAGCCTTTAAATCAGCTTGGAGATTTGCCGCAGATTTCAGCCACTTCTGAAGCTCCAATGCTCCCTCTCCTCTTAGGTTTGTGATGGACACAGATGTAAGACAATATGGATGTAATGTTACTGCTAATCAATACCTGCTAGTCAATGCGGTCGAGAAGCCGACGACGTTTTTGCTCAAATTCATACTCTGACATCAACCCATCTTGCCGGAGCGCTTCCAACTGGCGGACTGCATTAGCGATCGCCTCAATTGAATCAGATTGTGATGAGTAGAGGGCGTCATCGATCCGGGGTTTCACGTCAATTGATTCGGGCTGAGTATGATTATGTAGCGAAGGAAAAGAGATCGTTCGGTTAAAGTTGTGATCGAATTCATCGTCACTTTGTGACCAATACCAAAGCCCCTCGATCACACCAGCTATCTGTGGCACGTGGGTGATTCCTAGAATCAGGTATACCATCCCCCATCGCCATTCTCTCAAATAAAACTTATGAAGCCCAGGCACAACAATTCCTAAGAATGCCAAGATGATTGACACGTTCCGATTTCTAGGCAGAGTGATATGTTTCAAGATAGAGGGCTGTGTCATGAGATGTTTATGCCAGCACCAAACCGAGTCTTTATCATGCCACGCAGTCAGTTGGTCTACATATTGACTGATTTAAATCGATGCGGAGCCGATTGAAGCTAGTACCGTTTGGCAGCAATAAGCCAACCATTTGAGAGCGGGTATCTGCCCACGACGTGAGCGAGACGCTCACACTGTGGTTATGAACCTTCCGCCGTCTTGTACTAGTCATCTAACATCTTGCATTCACCCATTTTGCCTGATGCTGTGACACACTGTTGTGAAGCCCGCGTTTTAGCCAAAATTCATTAGTATAAAGGTATACAGCATCGAGCGTCCTAATCCTTAGACGATTTGAATTAAGAACATTAAGCTCAACGTGCGATCGCCCAACGCCATCCTGAATGTCTTACCTGAATGTCTTAAGTTTCCAGAATATTCATTTCTGGTTTACTGGGTTTTAATAAAAATCTTGTCTTAAATTTTGTACTCTATTGACAAGATTAGAGTGTGGTAACCAGATTGCTACTAGCTAAACAACGTTCAGCCCCAAAACGCATTCTCATCTAATGAGTATCAAACCATAAAAGTTGGTTTTTGTAAGCCTTTACGCCTATCTTGTCGTGTGATCAGGCGCTATCGATTAGAGGTATAGGTTTGAGCGCAAGCTAATAATATTCTTGGATGAAATCATAAACTTTCTGAATTAATGTGTTTTCCTCCGAAAGCATACGTATGATCTGAAGAAGCGCTCCAAAAGCTTGGTATGGCCACTATTTCAACACGATTTATTCCCTAAAGCGACCTACTTACAAGCCAATTATCAATGTCTCAGGTTACTTTTTCGACTGAATGGCTGGAGAAATTTACAGATCCCTATGCTGTTTTGGGGCTGTCGGTCGCATCTGACGATCGTCGAGTGTTGAAACGGTATCACCATGTTGCAAAATTGCTGCATCCTGATAGCTTGATTGGGTCAGGGGATGAGGCAATTGGTGTGGCAAATCAGCTTTTGGCGCGCCTAGTCAACCCGGCCTATCAGCGCTTAAAACAGGATAAGGGGCGAGCAGATACGCTGGCGATGTTGCGATTTCGGGTGCGCCGACTGACTCGGGATGAATCGATTAAGCCTGACTTTGATATGGCCCGTAAATTGCTTAATCAGCCCGTTCCTCAGGTTGACATGTTTTATGAGCAGGCGATCGCCAAGTTGGCAGACCACCAATACCAGCCTTTGAATCAGTTTGAGCCAATCACCGAGCAGCTCAGCGAGTTAAATCTGGTTTATCTACGCTTGAAGATGGGCGAACCCATCATGCGAGAGAAACCGATGGGTTTGATTTCGACCCCGCAGAAGGTGCCTCACTATACGCCGCCTGTTTCGGGTGACCGGGATAAGGTCAACTATGCCCAGAAGCATTATCTGCGAGCGCAGGAGTACGCTAAAAAGCAGAATCTAGCCATGGCAACTCAAGAATTGAAAGATGCCATCCGCATTGATTCAGAACGAAGTGAATATCATGCTCTGATGGGTAGAATCTATCTGATGCAAAATCTGCCCGGTGCTGCAAAATCCTATGTGCGTCGGGCGCTTTCCCTCAATAATAAAGACCCACTTGCGCTTGCTTGTGCGAAGCGGCTGGGCATCTCAGCAGATGCCCCCAATCAAGGCAAGCCTACCCGACAGGAGCCAAAACCTAAGTCAGGCGGGTTGTTTGGTAATTTTTTTGCATCTGATCGGCGGCGCTAGTAGCTAGGATGACTCTAGTTAGGCCACCAAGCGGACAAATTTCTTCTTGCCGACTTGGAGAACCTTTCCATTCAAGGCATCAGGGCTATCGAGGGTGAAGTTGGGGTCTTGAATGCGATCGCCATCTAAGCGGACTGCCCCGCCCTGAATTTGCCGCCGCCCTTCGCCACCGCTCTTACATAGACCACTCGCCCCCAAGATGTAAAACAGCTTGGCTGGAAACTCAATATCGGATAGCGAAAATTCAGGCACTGCCTCGGCTCGGGCAGCATCTCCTTGGACGAGGTTAAGAGCGGCTTTTTGAGCCTCTAGAGCCGCATCCCGACCTTGATATTGAGTAACCACATCAAGCGCTAACAGTTTCTGGCGATCGCGCGGGTTTTCTAGCAACTGGGCTAACGGTAAATCTGTTAACAGCTCAAAGTACGAGTCGATAATCGAATCAGGCGTTTTTTCTAACTTCGAGTACATGGAGAGGGCATCCTCCATTAACCCCACATAATTACCCAGCGACTTCGACATTTTCTGAACGCCATCTGTGCCCAATAAAATGGGCATGAGTAAACCAAACTGGGGTCGCTGACCAAAGTGTCGCTGCAAGTCGCGCCCGACTGCTAAATTAAATTTTTGGTCAGTTCCGCCTAGTTCCACATCAGCGTGTAGCGCTACCGAGTCATATCCCTGCATTAGCGGATACAGGAATTCGTGGAGATAAATCGGATTTTCGTTGCCGTAGCGCTCAGCAAATCCTTCTTTGGCAAGCATTTGTCCAACCGTCATTCTGGCTAGAAGGTCAATAATTTCGGCCAAATCGAGTTTAGAAAGCCATTCTGAATTGTAACGAATTTCTAAGCGCCCCGGCGTATCAAAGTCTAAAATCGGGCGGACTTGGTCAAGATAGGTCTGCGCATTTCGCGCCACATCCGCCTCAGTCAACTGCTTACGAACCTCTGATTTCCCCGTTGGATCACCAATGCGGGCAGTGAAATCGCCAATGAGCAGCACTGCCGTGTGCCCTGCATCCTGAAATGCTCTCAACTTGCGGAAGACTATACTATGTCCTAAATGAATTTCGGCTCCAGTTGGGTCGATACCAAACTTGATGCGTAAGGGGCGATCGCTCGTTAAGATGCGCTGAACCAAATTCTCATCTGGATTTTTAGACTCAGGCTGATGCGGAAAAATCTCATGAGTTCCCCGGTAGAGCCAGTCACACGATGCATCTGAATTTGACGTTTGAGCAGAAACCATGTTTTGTAGGAAACAGAACAGAATTGGAATAAAATTCGCTAAACTTACTGATTAAAGTCACATCCAGCTCAAAGCTTGGAGATTTTCCCTGGGAGAGTTGCGGTCTTACCTATAGACAGTATTTTTAACATCGAGTCCCTGAGTATCATAGCGAGAGATTGAATCGTTCAAAAAGCCCCGGAATAGTTTCAGGAAAAAATTTCAAGAAAAATTCTAAAAAAGATTCCAGAAAAATTCTCGGCAATCAGCATATTTAACGTAATCGCAATAAGTATCAATAACCATCGAGCCAATCACGACCTGACAA
>DBGGTD010000378.1:0-4420 GCA_051162585.1 Elainellaceae cyanobacterium | reverse complement strand
GGGTTATCGTTACAAGCCTGATTGTTTTGGGAGTTGCCATCTCCATTCAATTCCCAATTACAAACCCATTTAAAAGCGAAGAATCCTCGGAATCATCTGAGGATAAACCAGAATTTCAGCAGGCGGTGAATCAGGCGATGAGTGCTGCAGAACTCACCCAAACAGCCTACTTTAGGGAAGAATGGAACACCGTTGCGACTCTCTGGCAAGATGCCATCAGCCTAATGAAACAAGTGCCATCTGATAGCCCCGACCATCAGACAGCTCAAGAGAAAGTTGGAGAATATCAGCGCAACCTGCAATATGCTCAGAGTAACGTCAAAACGCGCCCGTCTCGCTCGTCAACGCCCCTCAAAGTCTGGAGCTTAGGGTCAAGTCGGGTCATGGTATTAGCAATTCAGGGCACCCCAACTCGTATTGAGCGATTAAATTCTAGTTGCGAAGAAGTTTTATACTACGACGACAGCACCGTCGAGCTAAAACATGGGATGGTGACTGAATATAATAATTTTGATAGTAACCTAAGCGTCTCCGTTGATCCCTCAATCGTATTTGAGCAATTAGACGCCGAAAACGTGTGGACGTTGGGTTCTCCCCGTGAAAACGTATTTCGAGTACAAGGCACTCCGACTAGCGTCAATACGTATAACTCTATCAATCGGGAAGTCTTGAATTATCAGGGTAGCCAGATAGAATTAACCAACGGTTTCGTCACAGGCTATAGCGACTTCGATAATAATTTAAATGTATCTGTCAACATACCATTTCCTCAAGATTCTTCTCCCAGTAGTGCATGGTCATTAGGTTCAACGCGGGCTGACGTCTTTCAAATTCAAGGGACACCCTCTCGAATTCAGCGCTATGATTCAGCGTGCCGCGAAGTATTACAGTATGGCAACAGCAGTGTTGACCTCAACAATGGCATCGTGGCAGGGTACGACAATTTTGATAACAACTTACTAGTTAGATAGTCGTGCGTCGGTTGGTGTTGAGCTATGGCGAAACCCAACTAGTAGTGGACTATCGTAGGATGGGTTAGCGCAGCGTAACCCATGCTGATCAGGCATCTTAGCTTCCATCAGTAACCCTGGTGCGCCACTTAATCAGGGTATGCGGTCATCCTCTACAGAGGGAGGTATTGAAGAATCTTTGGACGATTCGTGAGATGACTGCTTAGGCACATTCGACGAGGGCAAGTATGACGTATCCTCAGACGATGATTCTGCGGCTCTAAAGGTTTCCAGCGGGCTCACCGGATAGACTGGCGTGGATGAGGGCAGCAGCTCTAGCTGCCCCGCTGATGAATTTGGCGTCGACGGCACTGGCTGTACTGGCTTGACTTTTCGCTGGCTTCGTCGTCGTTGAGAGGTGTATTCTTCTGACGTTTCCTCTGCCACCACTTCATAGAGCCGAGCAAACTTGTGGGAATGGCCCTTGCGCAAGATCCGTCCTAAACGCTGAATGTATTCGCGAGTTGAGCCAGTTCCTGAGAGCAAAATTGCGATGCTTGCAGCCGGTACGTCAACGCCTTCATTCAAGACATGAGAGGCAACCAGCGCCTTGTAAGTTCCATCACGAAAGCGCTCCAGAATCTCATGTCTTTCTTTCACAGGAGTCTGGTGGGTAATCGCAGGAATCAAAAACTCCTGGGAAATCCGATAGACGGTGGCGTTATCGTTCGTAAAAATAAGAGTTTGTTCTGGATAATGCTCGGCAAGCAAATCTGCCAAAACCCTGAGTTTGCCTTCAGTGCCAAGGGCGATCGCCTTTGCATCACGATGGGCTAGCATGGCTCGTCTACCTGCCTTTGATTGAGCACTTGCACGAACAAATCGCTGCCACCCTTGGAGACTGCTCAGCCAAATGTTTGACTCGTTTAAGAAGGCATTGCGGGTGCTGATTAGAGTATCATAGCGATCGCGCTCTTGGTGAGACAGCTTCACCCGAATCTGGACGACGTCATGACGAGCAAGCGCCTGACCTGCGAGTTCATCAGCCGTTCGATGATACACCACTTGACCTAGCAGCATATCGAGTTCGGAGTGCTTCCCATCAGTGCGATCGGGGGTCGCGGTCAGCCCCAATCGGTAGGGAGCGATCGCATATTCGGCAATCACGCGATTAAAATCGCTGGGCAAATGATGGCACTCATCGCAAATTAGCAGCGCATACTGGTTGCCAAGGCGTTCGGCGTGAATCGCGGCGCTATCATAGGTTGCGACTAAAATGGGAGAGCGATCGCGCGATCCGCCCCCCAAAAGCCCCACCTCTACATCTGGAAATGCTGCTACAAGGTGGGCATACCACTGGTGCATCAAATCAAGGGTTGGAACCGTAATCAACGTGCTGCGAGGCGTCGCCTGCATTGCGAGTTGTGCCAGATAGGTTTTGCCTGCCGCTGTCGGCAACACGACCAGCCCCCGCCGCCCCGCTTGAATCCAAGCATCAAGCGCCTCGCGCTGATGAGGATAGGGCGTCATCTCGATAGCAGGTTTTAGCTCAACTGGGCTAAACTCGCGGGCCAAATCTTCAAATCGGGTTCCTTCAGCCTGAAGGGTTTCTACCAAATCACGATATTGAATGGCAGGAATGCGAAAACGTTCAATCCGGTCATCCCATATGGCATAGTCGATCCAGGTTTTCCCTCGTGGTGGAGGATGTAGAATCAACGTGCCTCGGTCAAATTTCAGCGTAGAGGTACGCCCCATTGCACCCATGGTTAATTCGGCAAGGATTGGCTTGAATCGTCTGAATAGTGGATGACTGACTCGCTAGAGCATATCATTCAAGATTCTAGACATGTTCATTGTAGAATGTGTAATTTCAGTACGTTATGCGGATACGGCACTCATTCTGGATTTTGCTGGTAGCGATATTAGCGCTTTGTCTGATTCCGAGTTGTGTCTCAGACCCAACGGCGAGCAATCAATGGGTCAGGGGCGATCGCCTCAGCGAACCAGTGGGCAACCTCAGCGCGCTCACGGTTCGCAAGGAAACGCTGACCTTTGATTGGACATCGCTATCCGGTCAAGATACCTCTAAACCAGAATCAAGGCGACAGGGGCAGCTCACAGCAACCTACCAGATTCGTAACCCTGGCGACCCCGTAACCGTATCGTTTACACTAGCGTCACCGGGCGCAAAACGCAGCAAGGTCAAGCTCGACAACCAAGCCATTCTGCCTCAACCTGCCCCGTTGCCAGACGTTCCCAATCCCCTAACTCAATCTGTTTCTATTCCCACATTTAGCGATCGGGGTGAGCGCGATCGCAGCATTGATCGGGTGAATCCCAATCGATGGTATGACCTATTGGCTCGGCTGAGCCAATCATCAACTCGGCGTAAGGTTGCGACTCTCTACGATTTGGAGCAGATCAGCCCACCCAAAATTCCCGACACGGGCACAAACTTTACGATGACCGTACCAGGCGGCGATCATATATTAACTCTCACTTACCGAATGCGCCCCTACGAACACCACGGTAATCATGTCTATAAAGACTATGTGATTGGCTACTTATTCGCTCCAGACCCGTCATGGCAATCGACGGGGCGAATTGACCTCGAAGTGATCGTGCCCCGCAATTGGGATATGGTGTCGTCTCTATCAATGCTGCGGCGCGATCAGGTCATTTGGGCCACCTATCTAGACTATCCTGCCGATGGAATGGCGATCGCCTTTCGATACCACCTCAACCCATTTGCGATGCTAACAAGCCTTGCTTTGAGACTCGGAGGCGCAATTTTAGGGTGGATGAGTGCCTATCGCATCGGACAACAATTCGGTCAATCAAATCGGGTAGGCAGGTTTAAGACTCAGTCAAACGTCGAACGGTTAATTAAGCTGAATGGCTTGGCCTGTCTAGCATTTCTATTGCCTGCCTTAGCAGGCACATGGCTGAGCTATGAGCTACTAAGCAGTGAGTTTATTTCGACGGTTTGGATGCAGCACTACGTCGTCAGACACACCCTCTTACTCCTCATCGGTACCGCGATGAGTTGTGCGATCGCCTCAATCGCAACCACTAACTCAGCGTCACATCCTGAGATTTGAGCCAATGTCTCTCGTTTTATAGAGAGTTATCTTTCACAATTCGTTACAATAATTAAAGAAAGGTAACGAAAAGCGATTCATCTCATGATGCCCAATTTATTTCAGGCAACCCAAGACTACTGGCAAAAGCTAGACGCACTAGAAGCAGCCTATCAGCGCGGCGACGTTTCGATCGAAGACGTTGATGGTCGCGTTAAAGAACTCATGAAGGAATTAGGACAAGAGCGACGGGCCGCGCTTCGATTTTTTTGGAGCAATCTCAGTCGGTTCTGGCGCGAGCAAAAAGAAACGATTACTGCAACCGCACTGGTTGGCATGTTGACCTACGCATGGATTGTAATCAGCTAACATGAATTCTCATTACAC
>DBGGTD010000377.1:0-6619 GCA_051162585.1 Elainellaceae cyanobacterium | reverse complement strand
CAATGATGTCATGGTCAACAGCGGCGGCGATCGCCCCTTGACTATCCGCTGGAATTCGCTCAGCGTCTTCGAAAAAATCAGGCAACGAGGCAGCACTCTCGTTGGTTGCCATGAGCCGTAACCCTCTCACCAATGCAGCGATCGCCTCGGCACGTGAAATGGTTTGATCGGGGGCAAACTGCTGGGCAGACGTTCCGTTGAGGAATCCGCTTTGATAGGCAGACTGAATTGCGGTGGCCGCCCAGTGATTAACGGGCACATCGACAAACGCGAACGACGGACGCAGTGATTCAACCGTAGGAAACGAGGTTTGAATCATCGTGGCATATTGGGCACGGGTCACGGGTGCATTGGGGCGAAAGGTGCCATCGTCAAATCCTTGGATGATGCCGTCTGCGATGAGAGCACGAATGGAGGATTCTGCCCACGTGCCCTCAACGTCTGCAAGTCCAGAAAAACTGGTCGCTTGAGAAACTTGCTGAGTCTGCCGACGCCCGGCTAGGTGCTCCATGATGTCGGCTTCGATGGCAGCCACTTGCCTTGCCAAGTCTGACTCTGGAGCCGTGTAGATGCGATCGCCCATCTGTTCAGGTTCTGCCACATCCAAGTGAGATCTAGCGGCTGCTAGAGATTGAGAGGGTGGAGCAGTGGCTGAGGAGTGAGCAACTGAGACAGTTGAAATCGTTGATTCAGAATTAGTATCGGCGTCAAGAATAGGCTCGACGGTTTCGTTCTCAATTTTGCTAGAGCGATTTGCGTGAGCGCGATACGCGGCGCTGGTCGCCATCTGAAATTCATCTTGGATGACGACTCGACTAAAGAGGAGACGTTCAGAGGAAGCAGACACCCAATGTCTGGGTGGCGAAGGGTCTTGTTGCGATTGATCTGGGTGCGACGGGTCAATCGAACTTTCTGCGACTAAATTCTTGTCTGCCGAAGGGGCAATCAGCGAGGTCTGGCTAGAAAAATCAGACGTGCTCAGCGTTTCGGGCGGCACAATCAGATCAATCGCACCGGGTGCATCGGCTGCATCGATTGCCTCGCCTTCGGGTGCATCGGGGAGGGATTCAGGAGGTGGACTGGCGATCGCCTGTTGGGTAAGATCCCGGACAGTGAACGCAGCGAGTGTATAAATAGCAGCAGTATAAAATCGCATAACCGGGCTCGATAAATCGTTGTAGCAGGGATGCCGTAGCGACGCTCTCACACCAAAATCAGAGTCTAAGGGTCTCTAAACCATTGATTTTGAGGGATGTGCAAGAGCTACCCACTGATACGCAGCTCAAATTTGCCCGTCAGGAAAATATATTGACACTTCACGAATTATATTTACGTTGAAACTGCTTCGCGATCGCTTGCAGTGACTGGTTTGAGCGATTGCGAACCGAGTGAAGCAATCCCCATCATTGAAGATTGAAGATTTAGTAAACATTCGTCCAGGCTGAAAGGGGCTGGGTGAGCTGATCAAGGGAGAGACGGTGAATGCGGTCATCCTGCTCAGCCAACGTGCGATCGCCCTGCGTGTTGTATCCCCAATCGGCTAAGAAAAGCGTAACCGAGTCGAGATCGGGCTGTGATTTGACAGATTGTAGAGTTTTGAGCCGATCTTCAACAAACCAAATTGTAGAAGACGAAGCGGTAGCCTGAAGCTGTCGCAAGGTTTGGTGCTTGGGCTGCTTGATTTCTTTGCCATAGATCGCGTCAGCCGGAATTTCTATCGCTTGTTGATGCAGCAGTTGTTTCACAAATCGCCCTTCCTTAGTTGTGATTATCACGACCTGGGTTGAGCTGGCTAGCAGGTGCTGGAGTCGGTCAAGGATGCCTGGATAAAATCGATGCTGAGCCAACCAGTTGTCTACGTCGCGAGCAATCCACTCGTCACGTACGCCGTCTACTAGTGTGGCAAGCTGAGCCGGGTCTACTTCCTCTGTCTTGACCTGTTGATGGGCGATCGCCTGCCAGTGATCTAAAATCTCCTCATCTGAAATGCCCACCAAGAGCGATCGCAACACCAGCGGCATTTCCCAGCCCGTTTCTACGACGGGGCGCAGTCGATAAAATCGCTCGGCGAGTCCGTCAGGCGGCGTGTCTGAGTCGGGGTTCCAAATCCGGCAATATGCCGTCCATGCCGTCTTGAAATATTCGATCAGTCCGTCACAAATCACGCCGTCAAAGTCGAATGCCAAAAGGTCGGGGTCTGTCATGTTGACGATTGCTGATTAGTAGATGAGGTTCACCGTGATTGTACGCGAAGCCCGTCAGATTTCAGCAGTGTTTAAGTGTCATTCCCAATCGTCACGATGCAGCTCATCTAGAAATGCTGAAATTTCAGCCGCTAACCACTCTTGCTCGATAGACGTCAGGGTTGAACCAAATCGATGAGTTCTCACGCCCTCTTGCAACGCACACGAGCGGACGGGCATGTTGTTGATTGAAAATCCTGTATTGTCGTTGGCAGTGATGCTGGATAAGTCGCGGGTATTGCCTGTAATCGTATGGTTCCACAGCAAAATCTGGCGAACGAGGCAAAATCGGTCAGAATCCAGTTCAAACTGGACTCGATTAGCAGCCCCTCCGATGGCACGACCCATGAGCCCCAAACCAACGAGCCAGAATGGGATCGAAAATAGGGCAAAAAAGATGGATGCACTGGCTGCACCGACCGTCCAAACGACAAGAAACGTATTCCAGAATAGGGCAAAAACGCCGAGTGATAGAGTTTGACCATTGATTCCGATGGGCGGAATTTGAACCCTTAATTCAGACGGGGTGCGCTGCAACGTGACGCGGGTTCCAGCAGGCTTTTGTAGACGAACAGGTAGCGATCGCCCCTCAACCTGAAGGTCGACAGGTTCCTGTCGGAGTGCATCCAATGCGTCTTGAGCAGACTGAATCCGATCTTCTACAGCGGGTTCCAGCAGGCGATCGAGCCAATTCGCAAATCGAGATGAAACCCGCACATGGGGGCGAAAGTCTATCTTCATTCGTCGCTGGGGCAGCTCGTCAGGCGATCGCCCCGTTAGCAAAAATACAATAGTCGCTCCCAATGCATAGAGATCAGATGCGGGGGTGACCTGTCCACGAAACTGTTCAGGCGGCATATACCCAATCGTGCCGACGAAGGTGCCGCTTTTGCTAATCGTATAGCGATAAATATCCTGCACTGCGCCAAAGTCGACCAAAAAAATCGTGCCGTCCGGCTGACAAATGATATTCTCCGGTTTGATGTCTCGGTGAATCACAGGGGGGCTGAGGCGATGAATGTAGTTCAGGATATCTAGGATTTGAACCACGATTTCGATGAGACTCGCTTCATCAACGTGCCACCCCTGTTTAATCAAGTTAGCGAGCGAGTCACCTGGAATGAGGTCTCGAACCAGATAAAACTGGCGATCGCCCTCCGTATCGATATGAAAGTAGTCAACATAACGAGGAATGGCAGGGTGGTCGAGTGCTGACAGCACGTTTGCTTCTCGTTCAAGCAGCTCTAACACCTTCCAATCCCCCATTTGTCGAAGTGATACCGTTTTAATGGCAACCCGCTGCTGAGTGCGCAAATCAGTTGCGTCATAGGTGGTTCCCATACCACCAACTCCCAGTGGCGCAATGATTTGATAGCGATTGGCAATCGTGTCGTTGGTTTGATGTGCGGTTTCCACGCTCATTTCCCCAAACTGGTGAAAATTACGAACGCTCATATCCCTACTGTATCGAGAATCACCGTGCTAGACTAATCCAACGCAAAGCTTGTGATCTCGCGCCATGACAACCCATCAACGACTTGACCGCATTGATGAAAAGCTCGAAGTCTTGATCGATCAGGTCGGTCGCCTCACCGAAGGATTAACCGAGTTTAGATCTGACATGCGAGATATCAAAGACTCTATTCGCGAGCTGACAAAGACGAATCGTCAAGTCGCCGAAACTACACGCCAGCAAGCTGAAACTACGGCAAATCTAGTGCGAATCGTTGATCGACTCTTGGATGAGAGAAATTAATTAGGTTTTGATGCCTGTGGTCGCAATGCCGCGAATAAATTGACGTTGACCGATCAAAAATAGCCCAACCACCGGAACGGTGGCAATTACAACAGCCGCCATCAACAATGACCAGCTATTGGTAAACTGCTCCTGAAATTCTGCTAGCGCAAGCTGTACCGTTCTCAGTTCAGGGCGCGTTGTGAAAACCAGCGGCTTAAACAAGTCATTCCACTCGCCAATAAACGTAAACAGGAATAAGGTGACTAGAGCAGGACGAGCCAGAGGAATTAAAACTTGAATCAAAATTTGCAGACGGGTTGCGCCATCTACAGCAGCGGCTTCTTCTAACTCAACCGGAATCGTTGAAAAATACTGCCGCATCAGGAAAATACCAAAGCCGTTGGCTGCTGTTGGCAAAATGAGCGCGCCGTAGGTGTTAATCAAGTGTCCCCATTTCAGCACTAAGAAGATTGGAATAACCAAGATTTGAAAGGGAATGACCAATGTGACGAGCACGATGAGCAAAATGGCTTGTCGCCCTCGAAAGGTTAGTCGCGCCAGAGCATATCCCGCTAGAGCAGATGTGACAATCTGACAGGCCGTAACGGCGATCGCCACCAGCGTCGAGTTTGCAAATGCAAGTAAAAAATTAGCGCGTCCCCATGCGTCCTGATAGTTTGAAAATGACCACTGACTCAGAGATTCCAGACGAAGACTTGAAGCGGATTCCGCTGGAATTAAGGACATGAGCACAATGACCCCAATTGGGGATAAGACGAGCCCTGCACCAATCACCAGCAGCACTAGATTGAGCCATCGCATCAGACGATGGGAAAATACTTGAGATTCTGAAAGCCGGACACCCTGAGAGTTAGTCATCGTAGTGAGAAGAAATAGTAGTCGGCAAAATTGCCATTCACAAATTGATTGTGGATTTGTTTATTACTCTATCTCGACTTCTCACTGACTCCTGATCCAATTTGATGGCAATCTACTCAGTAATATCCACGGGCGGATGATAGCCATGCTCAAACGCATAGCGGATCAATTGCGAACGATTCTCTAACTGAAGTTTATTAAGAATGTTGCTGAGATGGGTTTGCACCGTTCTTGGGCTTAGGAACAGGCGATCGCCAATTTGCTTATTGGTAAAGCCCTGAATTACTTCCGCAAATACCCGTTTCTCTGCCGGGGTCAGCGGAAGTGGTTCAGGAGTAGGAGCAGGAGTCGAATCGACCGCAGCAGTTGTCGTAGCGGTAACGGATTGCTGCATGAGTTTGATAATTTCAGAATTAAGTCGGCGCGATCGCTCCAGTTGCGCCTCGATTTTGGCAACTAATTCCCTCGGTTCAAATGGTTTGACGAGATAATCATCAGCCCCCATCTTGTGCCCTTCGATGCGGTCTTCTACGTCTTTACGGCTGGATAAAAAGATAAACGGCACCAACTGCCCTGACCGCAGCGCTCGCAGTCGATGGCAAAACTCTAGCCCATTCATTTCGGGCATCAGCACGTCAGACACGACAACATCAGGTACGTCCTCTTTGAAGAGGGCAAGCCCCTCTATCCCAGAACAGGCATGACGCACCGAGTACCCGCGATTTGTGAGATAGCGGTTGAGCGCGGTTGCGAGTGTAATATCGTCATCAACGATTAGAATCTTCTTCATGGGGCGAGTCGATGATCATTTTGCTCTCCAGTGTTCCCGTTCGTGCGATTTGGTAAACATTTTATGCAGTCTCAAATCGAGTTCGAAACTTAAAAATCTCCTATACCCGCCCAGTTTCTGTAATACTGCTATCGGTTGCATCGTTTCTGAATCTGATACTCTGCCCAAGAGCTAGGTAACTGTATCTAATTTGCTGTCCAATATCACTGTTCAACCTAAGTTCAACCTAAAATGACATTGTTAAATCACACCCGGCCTTAGGGTGTCCAGAAGCCCCATAATCACAGATTCTACGAGTTGTTGAGTTTGCATATACGTTTGGATCAGCCGCTATGTATCAAAAAATCACCCCTCCCACGACGGGTTCTCGGATCACGTTCAAGGACGGCGAACCCATTGTTCCAGATGATCCCATCATTCCGTTTATTCGAGGTGATGGGACGGGGGTAGACATTTGGCCCGCTACTCAGCATGTTCTAGATGCAGCGATTCAAACGGCATATGGTGGCAAGCGTACCGTAAGCTGGTTCAAAATTTATGCTGGAGATGAAGCCTGCGATGTGTATGGCGACTTTCAGTATTTACCCGAAGATACCCTGCAAGCGATTCGAGACTATGGAGTTGCCATCAAAGGCCCGCTCACCACTCCGGTTGGTGGAGGCATTCGGTCTTTAAATGTGGCGTTGCGTCAGATTAATGACCTCTATGCCTGCGTTCGCCCTTGCAAGTATTATCCAGGTACTCCATCGCCTCATCGGAGCCCTCACAAATTAGACGTCATTGTCTATCGAGAGAATACAGAAGATATTTATCTGGGCATCGAATGGAAACAGGGCAGTGACGTGGGCGATCGCCTCATTAAGCTCCTAAATGAAGACCTGATTCCAGCAACGCCTGAACACGGTAAAAAGCGAATTCCCCTTGACTCTGGGATTGGCATCAAACCAATTAGCAAGACTGGCTCTCAAC
>DBGGTD010000376.1:0-12952 GCA_051162585.1 Elainellaceae cyanobacterium | reverse complement strand
TGATAAACGTATGAAAAAATAGTCAAGGAAAATTGGTCAAACAATGTGACCAGGTTACGCCGATTTAAGCACATTTTTCGAATATCGGGTAATTCCTGATCTCTTAGATTCATTCATCAAGGTGATTATCGATGTGATGAATCCCCAAATTTTGCCGATCGCCCTGTTGCACTGCACCTGATTTGTTATATTTTCTATTGTTTATTCCGCGCTCATTCCCGCTAAATTTCTTAAAATCTTGACGGAAGTTTCTGATAGCTTGGCATACAGCGATCCTAAATCGCTTGTGAATTGTGTGTGAGCGGTGGGGCGGGCGGCGCCCGCCCCACCGCTCACAACCCATCTGGGATTGCTATACGAGCATACTGAGCTACTTGGGAGAGCATCTCACATTTGCAAATTTATCAATGTTTGTGGTGCGGGCATCTTGCCCGCGTTGGCGTAGAACCTTACCACAGGCAAAACGCACTACACACACAAAACTGGAATGCCCCCAACCCCTCTTGCCCTTGAGACTGCTTCTCTATCGCTCGCCGTGACTCTCAGATAGCGGGTTGACTGACAAAACTTTTTATAGCGGCGAAACTACTGCTATACGGGTAAACCCGCCTACCAACTTTGAGGGCTTGAAACTTGTGTTAGTGATTCCACTTTTGTCAACTCTGGCAGTAGGGCTGCTGATGGTCTATGGGTTTGGCGCTCCGGTTCGAGCAATTACCGACGGACTCACTTGTGTCTAAGCGGTTGTTTACAACTAATAAATAAAGCGATCGCACGTGTATTATCCATGCGATCGCCTTGCCATCGAGTATAAGTCATAGTCTTATCGAGGACCGTTGCCACCTACAGCCGTAAATTCAGGTGATTCGGATGATGGTATAGACCGAACCTGATTGACATTGGGTAATAGCGCCACACCTGCAAGCAGCAGCAAAATGGCGATCGGGTCAAAGAAGAACCAGATCAGCTTGATGCCAAGCGGAGCCGGGTTTCCCAAAATAGGATTTTCGGGCTTCATCACAGTCAAGATCGAAGCAATCAGGTTGATGCCTGACATACCAACTGCAACCCATGCCGCAAATCGCCGGGAAATGTTAAATATAATGGCGATCGCAATCAAAAGCTGAATAATGCCGAGCAAGTAAACCCACAGCGCTCCATTTCCAGGCAAATTGCCGTAAAACGCACCTTCATAGGGGGCAACCCAATTCTGAACAAAGACAAGCTTAGACAGTCCCCAAAATCCAACTGCAAGACCTGCTGCGAGCCGTAGAATCACAAAGCTTGTGCGTGTCATTTTGTATTCTCCTGTACAGACGTTCATCTACTTTAATGATGCGGGAAAAGTCTGAAGCTGATCTGACACGACGATGAGAGAACGCTGAGACAGTTGAGAATAACTGTCGGCACAAATGTTAAAAGATCTATAGTAGGAATCTATAGTAGGGGCGATCGCCTTAGCCGATAATTCTCAAAAATTTCTCAAAATCTTAGTTCATTATTCGTATGTTTAGCCGCATTCAGAAGTTTGCAAATCAAATCCCAGATTGGTTTTCAGGCGATCGCGCCGCGTTACTTTCAAAGACATTTTTATGGACTGCGTGGGTGGTCTATGTTGGGTATTTGCTGCTGAGCGACATACCACCGGGGCCATCGCTGTTGCATACTCAACCTGAAACACTCCAAGAGGCCATTGATCTAAGCTTGAATTTTTGGTTGGTCTTGCCCGCGATGTTTCCGGATACTGCACCCCCACTCAATCCTGCCCTTGAAGCCTTGTTTAATATAGTGGTCACGTGGGGACTTTTGTTTTTGGGATTTTTGATTGATGGACGCAATCAACGGGTTCCCATGCTGCCATTTTTAGTGGGCACTGCGTTGCTGACAAATGTGTTTTATTTGCCTTGGTTAGCCTTGCGGCGATCGCATGTAGACACCCCAAAGCCACCTTTCAGTCCGTTAGAAAAACTGGCAGAAAGTCGGTTACTTCCTATTGTTCTACTTGGCGTTGGCTTAGTGGCGATCGCCTGGGGCCTGTGGGCACGCCCCGAATTTGGCAGCATTAATGACCGCTGGGATTCTTTATTAACTTTGGTTTCGAGCGATCGCCTTGCTTATTCGTTTGGTGTTGATCTCTTAGTCTTTTGGGTGTTTCAAGGATGGCTGGTGGACGATGATATGCTGCGCCGAAATTGGGACAATTCTTTCATTCGATGGATTGCGTGGAGCATCCCTTTTGTGGGGCTAGGTGTCTATTTTCTGAGTCGTCCAACATTATTCGAAAAGCCTGATGATTAAGCGGCGTGAGGTGTTGGTCACAAGGGAAAATATTCCAATTTCAGATCATGCTGTTTACAATCAAAGCAGGCAAAGCACTCGGGAGCTAAATTCTACTGCTGAGAGCATAATGCATCCCTGGGCTTGCCGATAGGATATGCGCCGACTTGTCGTTTCAGCCTCAATCGTTTTATGCAACCCAATCCTTTCAACGCCAAATACAACCGACGCAAGCTTCTGCACCTTGCAGGGTTGGCTGCCGGAGCGTCTATATTACCGTCTGCCTGTCAAGGGCTAAAGTCTAGCTCATCGTCAGGAGACGCATCTCCGCAAAGCGTTGCATCGCCCTCAACACCAACGACTACTCCGTCTGCGAGCCCTGCGTCTGCGTCAACGGGCATGAGCCGAGTCGTGCTCATTCAAACGGATGATCGCGTTGCCGGTGCGCGGCAAGCAATTGACCTGCTGCAGCCCGATGGAATCCAAGGACAATCGGTGTTTCTCAAGCCAAACTATAATACTGGCGATGCGGCTCCTGCGGCAACAGACACACAACTCTTAGAGGCGTTGATTCAAGATTTGCAAGGTGCTGGCGCAGGCGCGATGACGATTGGCGATCGCTCCGGGATGGCAGAGACTCGTCAAGCCATGCAGCAAAAGGGCGTATTTGAACTGGCTGACCGATACGGCTTAAATGCGCTGGTGTTTGACGAAATGGACGCTGACCAGTGGCAATACGTTGACGCTGAAGGAACCCACTGGCAGCAAGGGTTTGCATTTGCGCGTCCTATTCTTGAATCAGGCGCGGTAATCAACACCTGCTGCTTAAAAACCCATCGATACGGTGGGCATTTCACGCTGTCATTGAAAAACACGGTGGGAATGGTTGCCAAGTATGTGCCCGGTGATCCGTTCAACTACATGAGAGACTTACACTCGTCTCCCCATCAGCGCTTGATGATTGCCGAAATCAATGCGGCGTATCAGCCTGCGTTAGTACTTCTAGACGGAGTTGAAGCGTTTGTGAAAGGCGGACCGGCTTCTGGAGATAAAGTGCCTGCCAATGTGATGCTTGCAGGAACCGACCGCGTTGCGGTGGATGTAGTCGCGCTCGGGATTTTGCGATCGCTGGGAACGACTAGCGAAGTTGCTCAGGGATCGGTCTGGGATCTAGAACAGATTCAACGGGCGATCGCCCTGGGCTTAGGCGCGAGCAGTGACGAGCAGATTGAGATTGTTACCCCCAATGTCGCTAGTCAACAACGCGCAGATGAAATTCGTCAGCACATCGTTGCTTGAACGGAACATCATGAGTAGCCGTAAGCGCGTCCAGAGGCGATACTGGAGAGTAAATATTGATTGATAGTGACTATGACGACTCGCCGCATCGCAGATATCTTGAAACACGGACAGCCCGACGACTCGGTAACGATTCAAGGTTGGGTTCGCACGAAGCGAGAGCTTAAAGAATTTTCGTTCATTGAGGTGAATGATGGCTCGTCAATGGCTGGGCTGCAAGTCGTAGTCAATCAAGATGTGCCCAACTATGCAGAGGCGATCGCCCGAATTAATACAGGCGCGTCTGTTGAAGTGACGGGAACGCTAGTCCCCTCTCCAGGCAAGGGACAGCGCATTGAGCTACAGGCAACTGCGGCTCAGGTGTATGGTGAGGCTGACCCAGAAACCTATCCGCTGCAAAAAAAGCGGCATTCATTTGAGTTTCTGCGAACCATCGGGCACTTACGAGCCCGCACCAACACCATCGGCGCAGTGATGCGAGTCCGCAATGCCTGTTCCACGGCAATCCACCAGTTTTTCCAAGACCAAGGATTTCTTTGGGTGCATACGCCCGTGATTACGGCGAGCGACTGTGAAGGAGCTGGAGAGATGTTTTGCGTCACCAGCATGGACTTGTCTAAGGTTCCCTTTATGGCAGACTCTCAGGACGTCGATTTTGGTCAAGATTTCTTTGGTAGACCCGCGTATCTGACGGTGAGCGGTCAGCTTGAAGCCGAAATCATGGCAATGGCATTTGCAAATGTCTATACATTCGGGCCAACATTTCGAGCCGAAAATTCAAATACCTCTCGGCACCTGGCAGAATTTTGGATGGTAGAGCCTGAAATGGCCTTTTGCGATCTGTCAGGCAATATTGAACTCGCTGAGGCATTTCTCAAGTACGTTTTCAACTATGTGCTAGAGCATTGTCCAGACGATATGGAGTTTTTCAACAAGCGCATCGACGATACGGTGCTTGCAACAGCAGATAATATCATCAACAGTAAGTTTGACTCTATTACCTACACTGATGCTATTAAACTGCTCGAAAAAGCAGACCGAAACTTTGAGTTTCCTGTGTCGTGGGGCATTGATCTGCAATCTGAGCACGAACGCTACTTAGCAGAAGAGGTCTTCAAAAAACCGCTTGCTGTTACAGATTATCCTACAGAGATCAAGGCCTTCTATATGCGGCTCAGCGACGACGAGAAGACGGTTGCCGCAATGGATGTCCTTGCGCCTAAAATTGGCGAAATCATCGGGGGATCACAGCGCGAGGAAAGGCTGGATGTGCTTGAACGTCGCATTAAACAAAGTGAATTGCCTGTCGACGACTACTGGTGGTATCTCGACCTGAGACGGTATGGAACGGTTCCCCATGCTGGCTTTGGTTTGGGCTTTGAGCGTCTGGTTCAGTTTATGACGGGCATGACCAATATTCGAGACGTGATTCCCTTCCCGCGATCGCCCTTCAACGCTGAGTTTTGAGGTAGCGGCACCGGCCAATCCAAAATCGGGAATGGGTTTCAGCACATACCGCCATACAACAAAAAAGGTGGAGACGAATCTCCACCTCACGTTTTTGAGTGTCAAACTATGCCGGACAAATTAATTTATCAAAGAGACAGGACTACATGATACCGATTTGAGACAAGATGCCCTGACCTGTCAAATATTCGGTGGCAATTCCGATGACGAAACCTAGCATAGCCAGGCGACCATTCCAATTTTCTGCAAATTTCGTGAAACCGAACTTAGCGTCTTGGTTTTCCATGACTCACTAGACCTCAATAATATCAACTCCTTATTAAGAAATTTAACACAGACGCCCGTCAATCTGCAATATTTCTACATAAATAAACTGCCATAGCAGTCATAGGAAAATCTCTAAGTCATTCATCCCACTGGGGATGGGGCAATCGTCACGCCCGATTGGGAGTCAAAACCCAATACACTAACGGACACAATGCAATGCAAGAGATAGAAAACACGAGCGTAATCCAGAGTCCATAAATTTGATCGGGGGTCATGATTATCACCTGTTTAATGGATTAACGATGATTGCTTCGTTATTAAGGCAAGCCATACGGTTCTATTAGTTTCTTCACCACCCCAACGTACATTTCCTAATGCCTTAACAGAGCTTCATCATTTGGCATCGCCTTCCGCTCTCGCGTTAAGACGATGCACGTGCGTAGGCCGCGCTCCAGTCTTACACACAAATCTAAGTCCGTAAGGCTATATCGCAGACCATTAGCAGCCTCGGTCGCTATTGGCTGGTGTAGATTCCCCGTTGTCGAAGCTGTTGGACAAAAAACTCTTCGAGCGACGGTCGAGCTAAATTCATTGAAATCAGTTGAGCATTCATGAGATCGAGGCTTGCCAGGAAATCTTGAGCATCGCCATTGAGATGCCCCTGCCAATGCCCCTCTCGACAGTCTAAATCTGGAATCCATTCGTGCAGAGCGTCTTGATTGCCACCTTTAATGACCACGCGATACAAATCGGCAGTGCCTAATAGCTCATCAAGCGATCCCAGGCAGATTAACTCCCCACGAGCTAAAATTGCGATGCGATCGCAAATCATTTCCACATCAGACAGCACGTGGCTATTAAAAAAGATGGTTTTGCCCTGCGCCTTGAGAGACAAAATAATTTCTCGAATCTGGTAGCGCCCCAGCGGATCGAGTCCTGACATCGGCTCATCCAGAAACACTATCTCCAGGTCATTAATCAGGGCTTGCGCCATGCCAATGCGCTGCAACATGCCTTTCGAATATTGCCGAAGCTGTTTTTTGCGAGCTGCAGACTGAGCTAGCCCCACCAAGTCAAGGAGCTGAGGAATGCGTTCTCGCCGGATGTCTTGGGGAATTTGAAACAACCCCGCTGTATAGTTCAAAAACTCCCAGCCGGTCAGGTAGTCGTAAAAATATGGGTTTTCTGGCAAATAGCCAACCCGATGCTTGACCGAGCGATCGCCCAGCGATTTACCGAGCAGCGAGGCTTTACCTGAGGTGGGGCGAATAATGCCAAGCAAAATTTTGAGAAGCGTCGTCTTACCGGCTCCATTTGGCCCCAGCAAACCAAAGGTTTCTCCTTGAAAGACCTCAAGTGAGCATGACTGTAACGGTACGAGCTTTTGATTTAACCAAAACCCTGTCCGGTAGACTTTACGCAACTGATGGGTGTCTACGACAGCGGTTTGATTCGCAGATGCGACGTGAGGGGGAGCTTGGGATGTGACATCCATATTCTTCATACGTCAAGCGTGAACTGAGTCCATTACGGCGGATACACTAGTCTGCCCACTCTGAAGTAATGGCTTTCTGACTATAGTAATCCCAGATGGGTTGTGAGCGGTGGGGCGGGCGCCCCACCGCTCACAATTCACAAGCGATTTAGGAGCGCTATATACTAATTCCCATTTCCGCCAACTTTTATGTCAGTCTAGAACACGACGAACTGTCCAGCTTAAAGATTAAAGAATCGCAAACTCAACCGCAATAAATACTGTAATAAATATGGATCGCTCAAAACTTGTTGCCATCATTACCGGGGCGATCGCCCTACTGCTCAGCATCGGATATCTGATTCTGGTTCAGCTCTTAGACTTCCGCGGCGAAATGTTGCCAGCACCACAAGCCATGATCACGGTTCAAACCCTTATGTCTGGGCTAGACCGATTCACCGGGCTCTGGGGCTAAGCGTGTCGGGTGCCATGCTGCCAGTGCGTCATAGGCAAACGGCGTCGATGCAAACCCGCGATGAGGTTCGGCTCGATGCAGATATTTATTCCCCGGATATAACGGGTAAATTTCCAGTGCTGCTGATGCGACAACCCTATGGACGGGCGATCGCCTCAACCGTGGTGTATGCGCATCCTACCTGGTACGCTGCCCAGGGATATATCGTGGTGATTCAAGATGTGCGCGGACGAGGATCATCCGAAGGAACGTTTAAGCTGTTTGCCAACGAAATCGAAGATGGCGAAGATACGGTTAATTGGGCCGCATCCCTGCCGGGTAGCAATGGCACCGTTGGCATGTATGGGTTTTCATATCAGGGAATGACCCAACTGTATGCGGCGATCGCTCGACCGTCTGCGCTCAAAACAATCTGCCCCGCCATGATCGGCTATGACCTCTATACAGACTGGGCCTATGAAGGAGGAGCGTTTTGCCTGCAAGGAAACCTGAGCTGGGCAATGCAGCTTGCCGCCGAAACCGCTCGGCGTCAGGGGAAGGGAGACGCCTATCGAACTCTTTACACCTCGGCGCGAAATCCATCGTTGAGCGACCCGTGCTGCGCGCGCTCAGGCATCCTGAAACAGCTTGCTCCTGATTCTTTCTACCATGCATGGCTTACTCATTCAGCCCATGCCCCCTATTGGGAGACCCTTTCTCCCAAAGGACGCATGGATGATGTCAATTTGCCCATGCTCCACATTGGCGGCTGGTTTGATGCCTACATGCGCGGCACGCTGCATTTTTATAGAGACATGGCGCGTCGCAGTGAACATCCTCAGCATCTCTGGGTGGGGCCGTGGACACATTTGCCGTGGGGGCGTAAAGTGGGTGCGGTCGATTTTGGTTCAGAGGCCACAAGCCCCATCGATCACTGTCAGATTCGATGGTTTGACCAATGGTTGAAAAGACGTGATACGGGGATGCTCGACGATGCTCCGGTGCGGTTATTTGAGCTGGGAGGCAACCGTTGGCGATCGCTCTCTGCCTACCCTCATCAATCAGCGCCCTCTTTTCTTCACAGTTCTGGGCTCGCTGCACTCAACGACCGAGAGGGGCAACTGGTGGAGTCTGTCCAACCCTCTCCATCGCTTCCAGATACGTTTGTGCATGATCCGTGGCGACCGGTTCCAGCCATGGGCGGGCATTCCGCATTTCCAGCCGGATCATTTGATCGTTCGGGCTTAGACTGTCGCACCGATGTGATCACCTTTACATCTGCCCCCCTTTCCGACAGCCTGCATCTAGCGGGTAACGTCGAACTGGAGCTATATTGCGCAGCCGATAGTCAAAGTTTTGACCTCTGTGCCGTTTTATCAGACGTGCATCCTCAGGGGGCCGCCTATATTCTGTGTCAGGGCTTTCGCCGCATTGATGGTGCCCTGTCTGACCCACCTCATGCGGACGGAGCGGCCAGAGTACCGCAAACGCCTTTCACCATTTCACTACAGCCCATCTGTGCCAAAATTCTTAAAGGGCATGCCTACCGTCTGAGCATCAGCGCCGCGTGCTTTCCGGCATACCTAGTCAATCCAGGCACGGGAGATTCACCTGAAACGGCGCGATTAATTGATGCCAACGTGATTACGCTATCGGTATACTGTGGCGATCGCTTTCCATCGAAGCTATTGCTGCCGGTGACTCATCCTTAGGATCGCTATCTTTCATGGCTATTATGAAAACATATAGCCTAACGCTCTCGCGTTAGGACGTTAAACGTGTGGTGAGCCCCCGCGGCGCGGGGGCTCACCACACAAGCCTGAGTCCGTAGGACTATAGCCTCACATAATCTCAATGGCAACGCTTTCCAACGCCCTGGCGATCGCCCGTCAGCACTATCAATCGGGACAAAGACCCGAGGCAACCCAGATTTGCTTGACTCTACTGCAACAAGCGCCTGGTGATGCAGGTGTTTGGCTGCAAGTAGGCATGACGCTCCATCGCTTTGGCAATTTGAACGAGGCGATCAACTGCTATCAACGCGTCATCGATCTTCAGCCCGATCAGTTGAGCGCGTACAACAATTTAGGGATTGCCTTCAAGCAGCTCGGTCGCTATGACGAAGCCTTCCAGTGTTATCAAACGGCGATCGCCCGTCAGCCCGACTATCCAGAGGCGCACAATAATCTGGGCAACCTGCTGCGTCAGCAGGGCAAATTTGATGAAGCGATCGGGGCGTTTCAACGGTGCCTGGCGATCGCGCCTGACTTTTTAGACGCTTACTATAACCTCGGCACGACCTTCAGAGAGATCGGACGATTTGAAGATGCGATCGCCTGCTATCAGCATCTTCTCCAAACTGATCCTCAGAATGCTGATGCATTCAATAATTTAGGCAATGCGTTCCAGGGGCTGGGGCAATACGAGGAGGCGATTTCGGCCTATCAGGCTGCCTTACAGATTGATGGGTCAAATCCTTCAACTTACAACAATTTAGGAGCCGCACTGGATGAACTCAACAGATTAGATGAATCCATCACGGCTTACCAAAATGCCCTATCGCTACGCCCTGATTATGCGGATGCCTATTACAACCTAGGCAATGTGTGGAGAGAACATGATCAGCTTGACACTAGCGTAGTGTGCTATCAAAAAGCGATCGCGCTCAAACCTACCCAGCCTCTGGCATATAACAACGTGGGGCTGGCACTGCATGATTTGGGTCAACTATCGGATGCGATCGCGGCTTACCAACGGGCGATCGCCCAAGCCCCTATCTATGCCGATGCTCACCTCAACCTCGGACTATCGCTGCTGACCGCAGGCGATTTGAAAGCTGGGTTTGCCGAATATGAATGGCGTTGGCAGGTCAAGGGGCCAAATTTCAAGCCGCCACGCATGTTTGCTCAGCCCGTATGGGATGGCTCAGATCTAAACGGGCAGACGATTCTCTTGCATGCAGAGCAGGGCTTTGGCGATACGCTGCAATTTATTCGCTATGCACCCCTGGTTGCTCAACGCGGAGGACGGGTCATTGTTGAATGCCAAGAGTCTCTAATTCGGCTGCTCAAAACCTGTCCAGGTATTCATCGCCTCATTCCGAGCGGAGCAACCTTACCTAATTTCCAAGTTCATGCTCCCTTGATGAGCCTGCCTTACTTGATAGACACCACCATCGCAACGGTTCCTGATACTAGTCCATATCTCGACCCTCCTAGATCGCGGATTCAGCTCAACCCTTCCCCTAACGCCTTACTCACAGTTGGAGTCGCATGGTCTGGCAGCCCAACCCACCGCAACGATCGCCATCGGTCTTGCCCGTTCGATATCTTTCAATCTCTGTTTGATGTGAGTGGGGTGCAGTTCTACAGCCTGCAGAAGGGCGATCGCACGGTAGATTTGTTGTCCTCAGACGCGCGATCGCATCAGGTCATTGATTTAAGTCCTCAGCTTGGCGACTTTGCCGATACGGCAGCCGCGATCGCTCACTTGGATTTGGTGATTACAGTAGACACTTCCGTTGCCCATCTTGCCGGGGCACTCGGATGCCCGGTTTGGATAGTACTATCTCATGCTCCAGACTGGCGATGGATGCTCAATCGCGACGATAGCCCGTGGTATCCAACCGCGCGCCTCTTTCGCCAATCGTCTGCCAACGACTGGAATAGGGTTTTAGACCATGTCAAAGCAGCACTCTCTGATCAGATCAGAAATTTGGCGACGCCTTCCCCGGCAGTGCATCCCTCCCTGATATCGCCCCCCTCGCCTTCGTCACCGCTGCTCCAGATCTTGGCGCTTGCCGAACATCAACTCAACGCTGGACACCTCGATGCAGCCGAACGCTCTTGTCAAGATATGCTGCGGCAATTTCCGCCCAACTCAGATGTTCTCAAACTGCTGGGGCTGATTGCCTATCGGCGCAAACAGTTTGTGGAAGCGATCGCCTGGTATCAACAAGCACTCGAACTTGACCCAACGGATATTACGCTTCAGGTCAACTTAGGCAATGCCTATCTGCGACAGGGCAAGCCCGCAAGAGCCATTCCCTGCTATCGCCAAGCGGCGCATGTATCAGGCAACCCGATGGTGTATAACAACTTGGGCGTTGCTCTCAAGAGCGAAAACCGATATGCAGAGGCGATCGCATACTACCAGCAAGCGTTAGTCCACCATCCCAACTATGTCGATACGCATTACAATCTGGCAAATGCTCTCCGCGATCAAGCTCAATTTGAAGACGCTGTGCATCACTATCAGCAGGCGATTTCGATTCGCCCAGATTATGTTGATGCCTGGAATAATCTAGCAAATGTCTTCAAAGACGTGAATCAAATTGACGAGGCGATCGCCTGCTATCGTCATGCCCTGAGCCTCAATCCAAATCATGCTAGTGCCCATCACAATTTGGGCTATGCCTTGCTTTTGTTAGGCGAGCTAAAGCCGGGGTTTGCCGAATATGAATGGCGGTGGCAGGTCAAGGGCTTTAAGCCTCCCCGGTCTTGCCCTCAGCCCGTCTGGGACGGTTCAGATTTAAGCGGACAGACGATTCTCTTACACACCGAGCAAGGCTTTGGCGACACGATTCAGTTTATTCGCTATGCGGCGCTGGTTGCCCAGCGAGGCGGTACTGTATTTGTCGAATGCCGAACGCCTCTCGCGCGGTTGCTCAAAACCGCCCCTGGAGTGCATCAGGTTGTGAGCCGAACTTCTTCAACCCCTGATTTTGACGTGCATGCACCGTTGATGAGCGTGCCGCATATCTTGGGCACCACTTTGGACACCATTCCAAACGAGGTTCCCTATCTGCATCTCTCCAATCGGCAGTCGTTTTCTCTCCGCGTTCCGCCTGATAGCAGGCTAAAGGTCGGCATGGTTTGGGCAGGTAGCCCCACTCACAAAAATGACCGCAATCGCTCATGCCCGTTTGCCTACTTTTGGTCGCTGTTGAGAACCCCCGGCGTGCACTTCTACAGCCTGCAAACGGGCGATCGCGCAGGAGATATAGCTCGATTCTGTGATGACCACTGGCAGCTTGAGGATTTGAGCGATCGCCTTGACGATTTTGCAGATACGGCACGGGCGATCGCCCAGCTCGACCTGGTGATTACGGTAGACACAGCCGTTGCCCATCTTGCGGGTGCGCTAGGCAAACGGGTGTGGATTTTGCTTCCCTATGCCTCCGACTGGCGGTGGATGCTTGATCGAGACGATAGCCCCTGGTATCCAACCGCGCGCCTCTTCCGGCAACCCGAGCCAGGGGACTGGGCAGATGTCTTTACTCAACTCAAGTCAGCCCTTCACCAATTGCTTCAGCAATCCGCTCCCCCAGCGGCATCCGTTTCCGCGTCGGCGATTCCAAACCCTACGGTTGCTCCACGCTGTCCTGCTCCGTCGGCAGCGTCGGCTCGCCAACTCGGTATCGGCATCGAACCCAGCATGTCGACTGGGTGGGGTATTTTTGGTACAAATTTGCTCTTGCACCTGCTTAACCAGTCTAAGATTCAGCCGCTGCTTTTGCTGCCGCCCTTGGCATCTAGCGTGTTTAATCCGGTACATCAAGCATTACTTAAGCCCCTATTTGATCAGCAGTTGCAATTCGAGCAGGCTTTGAGATCCCAACTCAATCAAATTCAAGCCCATCAGCAATTTTCGGTTCCATTTACTCTGTTGAAGGCATTGGGTAATCACTTCGTCACCGCAAGCGCATTAGAGCA
>DBGGTD010000375.1:0-2380 GCA_051162585.1 Elainellaceae cyanobacterium | reverse complement strand
AAAAGGAAAGCGTGAAAGCCAGCAAGCCCCCCGCCACAACTGCACTCCGAATATACGGAAAAATTACCCCCCGAAACACCTCTCCGGGTCGGGCTCCGAGGTCATAGGCGGCTTCTTCTAAACTGCGAGGAAACCGAGTGAGTCGTGCAAGAATCGGGCCAAAGGCGACAGGCAGCCCAAAGATGGCATGTCCTAGAATGACCGTCCACAGAGACAAATCAAGTCCCAAATCAGAAAAGTATGCCAGCATCGCAACGCCAGTCACCACACCAGGAAGCAAGATTGGCAAATTTAGCGCAATGCGAAACGCATACTTGCCAAAAAACTGATACCGATAGATGGCAAACGCGGCAAGAGTCCCAAAACCCGTCGCTAAGAGAGTGGCGATCGCTGCGACTTGCAAAGAGTTTAGCAGCGCCATTCGAATTGCGCGATCGGCAAGCATTTGTCGATACCAGTCGAGGGTAATGCCGTTGATGGGCAGTGCCAAGATGGCAGAATCATTGAGGCTCATGATGACTACAACCCCAATAGGCGCATACAGAAATGCAAACACCAGAATTGCCCAAAGAGCGGGAAGGCGAGAGGTGAGGGTATGGAGGTTAGAGATGGAGGACATGGGGAGGGGTAGATGGAGAAAATTCAATAATTTATGGCGAATTCAACAATGCATTAAAGACTGTCTAGGCTGCCCCATCGTAGGGCGATCGCCAACCCTGAAAACACAATGAGCATCACAACTAGCGCAAAGGCAGATCCGAGAGGCCAGTTATAAGACACCCCAAATTGGGATGCAATCACGTTCCCTAGCATGATGCCGCTCGGGCTGCCCACCAAACTAGGCGTAATAAAGTCACCCATCGTCAATGAAAAAACATTGATGGACCCCGCTAAAATGCCTGGGACGACAAGCGGCAGCGTGATGCGTCGAAAGGTGGTGAAGGGGGGCGCATTGAGATCGGCGGAGGCTTCGAGGAGGTCATTAGGCAAGCGCTCAAATGCAGTAATCACGGGCAAAATCATGAACGGCAGCCACACATGAACAAAGGTGAGCGTAGTAGAAAACTGATTATAAAGAAAGATAGAACTCGGCTCTTGCAACATGCCCAGCGCCATCAACACGTCGTTAATGACGCCGTTATAGCCCAAGATGATTTTCCAGGCAAACACCCGCACCAAATAGCTTGACCACAGCGGCAAAATCACCAATACGCTCAACAATAGACGCGAGCGATCGCCCTGTCGAGCAATAAAGTAGCCAAGGGGCACCGCGATGACGATATCGATGAGGGTCACTCCCAATGCCGTGGCCACCGTTCGCGCAATCACGGTTCGATACGACGCATTGGTCACAATGGTCTTGAAATTTTCTAGGCTAAAGTCCTTAACAATATCAAAAGCCTCAAGCCGCCAAAAACTATAGGAGATGAGTAAGGCAATCGGCACAAAATACAGCACCGTCATCCACATCAGCGGCGGGATGAAGGTGGCATAGAGCCCTGGTTTGAAGGGGTTACGACGGGGAGGTTGAAGAACAGCGTGGGTCACAGTGGGTATAGCCATCACGAATCATGGTTGCTATTATGCCGCGATCGCCCAGGGATAGATGCGTGATTGAAAACAGTTTTTATAGCCCTACGGGCTCAGGTTTGTGTGTAGAACCCTCGCAGCGCGAGGGTTCTACACACGTTCAGCGTCCTAACGCGAGAGCGTACGGCTATAGAATTAAAGTTGGAAAAATTATAGACGTATTAGACATCGCCAATCAGCAGGCTTGATACAATCTGAGATGATTAACGGCTGAACACAGAGGATGCAGGGCGATCGCCTGATGACGCAATCAAAACAAATATTGGTCATTGATGACGAAGAAGGAATTCAAGAGGTCATTCAAATTTGCCTGGAGGAAATCGCGGGATGGAGCGTTGTCTCAGCCTATTCAGGCTACACAGGGGTCAAGCTTGCTTATAGTCATCTGCCAGATGCCATTTTGCTTGATATTTCAATGCCAGATATGAACGGAGTCGAGGTCTTTCAAACCCTTCAAGAAAATCCGAAAACCCTCGATATTCCCGTCATTCTCTTAACCGCCAACTTTCAGCCAGACGATTATGAGCAACTCAGCAAATTTGGCCGCTTAGCCGGGGTGATTGTTAAGCCATTTGACCCTATTGCTTTGGTGACGCGTATATCAGATTTACTGGGATGGACGCCAGATTGATGAGCGATCGCTTACCAAAGATGTAGAAAGTTGGCGAATCATTGCTCTATTGCAATCAACGCCAAGAACTTCAAAAGTTCTTCATATCTTTTTTCTACTGTCATAGTAGAGTCGATTCTATAGCAATCCCAGATGGGTTGTGAGCGGTGGGGCGGGCGC
>DBGGTD010000374.1:0-5031 GCA_051162585.1 Elainellaceae cyanobacterium | reverse complement strand
GTTGCGACTAATCGAAAATGTTCGGCTAAGTAGGGATGCTCGACTACATCGATGACCTGTAAATCAACAGGGCAATCATCGTCTCTGTCTCGAAAATAATTTCGAATTTGACGAATTTTTTCGCTCGAAGTCGGTCGCTTGTCGACAAACAGCAAAAGCTGTAAGAGCGCCTGAGAATTCGCGATTCGTCTCGGCAATGCCTCCATGCAATCCTTCTCAGAGATAAATCGTCACTACAAATGTCACTACGAAATTAAGGGAACTAGCTGAATCATAGGCGCTGAGTTTGGCGATGTCCCTTAATTTCCCGTAACTCCCTATATTTTACAGACTAAATCTTGATTATCTTTATATTTCCTTAAGAAGTTAGGTTCATCATAACGCTAAGAATCTGTAAAGAAACACGTCATGGTTCGGCACAACGGTTTTCTTTCCGCAGCTTTTCTACAGGAACAATGGTCTAGCGTCCTCTAGAGAGGTTAAGGAATGGTAGTTTTATCCAACTCGCCCTTAAGATGGAGCGAGTCTCGTCAATATTCTTGTCTCTAAGGTTGATTGGCTTCCGAAGTATGCTGGTAATAGAGTCGAGAGGATGATGATGACTAATTCTCAGATCCACCATCAAGATTATTCTGCCGAGGTCTATCAAGGGCAGTTCGGTGAATTTACGATTACAGAGAGCGATCGCCTGGGTGTGATGATCTACCGAGGCGGGCTCATGGTCGCCGCCATTAGCTTTGCGATTGGTGTCGCTCTTACGCTGTGGGAACCTCAGCCCCCCATCGTTCTGTCGATAATAACGCTCACGTATGCGGTTTTTTCTCTGGCATTGGGGATTAGTTTGTTAACCATCCATATTTATCTGGCAGCGCTGCATCGGTTCCTACAAGTGTGTTGGTTGATTGGGGTTGGTGCATCTGTGGCGCTAGTTCTCCAGAATTCTGTATCACTGCCCGTCTTGATATACGATCAGCCCGCTGTGATTTGGGGAATCGGATTTACATTTGTTGCGCTGACAGGAATTTTCTTTAAGGAAGCGTTTTGTTTTAATCGACTAGAAACTAAACTGTTGACTCCGCTGGTGCCCCTTCTGCTGTTAGGTCATCTATCCGGGACATTGTCGCCTACAGTTTCCCAAATATTGCTAGGAGCGTGGGCAGTTTTAATGATGGTGTTTGCAGTTCGTAAAGCGTTGCAGCCTATTCCTCCAGACATCGGTGATAAAAGCGTATTTGACTACTTACGGCAACAGCGCCTTGCTAATCACTCGAAGACGTAATCTTTAGTTTTCCTGTCAACCTGGTAATGCTCTAATCCAACGAATGCTGAATGATAGCAAGAACTCACGCCTGTTCAAGGCTTTACGCCGTTTAGGTCAGTATTTGTATGAGGGCTGGCTGGTCACTTGGGCATGGTTCTTGATAGTGCTTTGTGCGATCGCCTCTAGACTGCTGGCGATCGCCAACATTTATCCATTCCTAGCCGCTAATAAACCACTCGCAGCAGCGAATGCGTTAGTTGTTGAAGGGTGGTTGTCAGATATGGCACTCAAACGGGCCGTTGATGAATTTCAGCAGGGCGCTTACCAATTGCTCATTGTCACCAGCTGCCCCTTGTTGCATGGCTATTACTTATCAGACTGCGAAAACTTTGCCGATCTTAAAACAGCAACCCTAATCAAACTAGGAATAGATCCAAACCGCATTGTCAGTCTAGCGATTCCCAAAGCTGAGCACCATCGCACCATCACGGCAGCTATGACGCTACACCACTGGCTTCTCAATGAAGCGCCCACAATTCGTTCGATTAATGTCTATACAGTGGGGCCTCATGCTCGCCGAAGCTGGAAATTATTTCAGCGAGTATTAGAACCAACCGTTAGAGTCGGTATCATTGCCGCGCCACCGTTGACCTATGATCCGGCTTGCTGGTGGACGTCTAGCGAAGGGGCTCGGTCAGTGATTTCTGAAACGATTGGCTACACCTACGCCATTTTGTTGAATCGAGCGAGCTAACGCCTGGTTTGTGTCAGCTCACATCGCGCAGAGAGCACTGGGCATCCCATCGCAGCTTGCGGGCAATTCTGAATAGCTCGTGCCCGGTATGCAAATAATGCTCAGTATAGCTGTACGTAAATCGTTCCAATTCCTCAATCCCGTCTCCCGTTTGATTAAGGCAGTAGAACAAACTAGACGCAGCCCCTGCTAAATTAGCAGGATTGGGAACGGAGCGAAAGAACTGTTGCGCTTGACTCAGGTGCTCACGGCAATCGTCAAGATATGCCTGGAAATCAGCCATCAGCTCATCATCAAATGGATCAGCAGCAAGCTGATCCATTTGGTCTTCTAAGGGATTTAAAATACGGCACAGCAAACGATTAACGGGTTGATAGACGAGCCGTAACCACCGTTCAGATTGCTGGTCAGTGTCTCGTCCAGATTGTTTACGACGATAATATTGGCTTTGAGCAGCAGCAGCACGATGCTGACGATGGGGCGCGCTGGCTCGTGATAGAACTGTTTTGAAGCGGCGATCGTACGCTTGCCGCCGCTCAGGATCTCCTAAAACCTCATAGGCTTCGTTGATAACAGCAATGCGATGATGATTAGCGATCGCCTGATTGCTGTCTGGATGAAACAACTTTGCTAACCGACGATACGCTCGTTTGATCTCGGCCTGATCGGCGCTGGAGTTGACCTCTAGAGCATCGTAATAGTTCGAGTGTGCCATGCCCACATTTTATCGCTCTTACTCGCCAACAGATCGAGAAAGAATCATACAATTTTTGACGATTGCTTAACCTAGACGCCTCTACTGCTACCCCATTGCAGCCGTGACGAGTTCAGGATCTTGGAATAATGGGGTGCTGAGATAGCGCTCGCCAAAACTGGGCTGAATCATGACAATCAGACGTCCTTCATTCTCAGGACGGCGGGCAACCTGAATTGCAGCCGCTAAGGCGGCACCACTTGAAATTCCAGAAAGCAACCCTTCTTCACGAGCAAGACGACGACCATAGGCGATCGCATCTTCATCTGCCACTGCAATCACTTCGTCAATTAAGTCCCGTCGCAGCACCTCTGGCACAAATCCGGCACCAATTCCCTGGATCTTATGAGGCCCAGGTTGCCCACCCGACAAGATGGGGCTATTGACAGGTTCAACGGCGATCGCCTGAAAGCTAGACTTACGCTGCTTTAAAACTTCTGAAACTCCCGTAATAGTGCCTCCAGTGCCCACCCCTGCAACGAGAAAATCCACTTGTCCATCGGTATCATCCCAAATTTCAACGGCTGTCGTTTCTCGATGAATTTTTGGATTGGCCGGATTCCGAAACTGCTGCAACATATAAGCGTGAGGCAACGTATCGACAATCTGTTGTGCCCTTTGAATACAGCCGCCCATGCCTTCAATCCCAGGCGTTAACTCAAGTTCTGCTCCATATGCTCTTAACATGGCGCGTCGTTCAGAACTCATTGTTTCGGGCATGGTCAAAATCAGACGGTATCCCCTTGCTGCTGCCGCCATCGCCAACGCAATCCCCGTATTCCCTGACGTTGGCTCAACCAGCACCGTTTTCCCAGGTTCAATTAAGCCCTGACGCTCTGCCGCATCAATCATGCTGGTACCAATTCGGTCTTTCACAGAAGCAGACGGATTCATTCCCTCCAACTTCACGACAATCCGGGCAACGCATCCCTCTGACCAAGGAATACGATTCAACTGCACCAGTGGTGTACGACCAATAAGTTGAGTAATATCACGAGCAATTTTCATGAAGATCCGTCTCTATGTGCCAATAACCTAGATGTAGTACATGATGTCGAGTTGCTGGCAAGCATCTCGTTTATCTGCTAATTCTTGGAGCGTATATTTATTCAATACGGCATCTGCAGCCTGACGAGCTTCCTGCCAGATTTCATTAACCACAATTCCTGGGGTCGATTGGGGAGTTTGCTTAGTTTTAGAAGGTTGGGTATCTAACCCCTCAATGCAGGTTACAACATCCAATATGCTGATTTTCCAAGGTTCTTTTGCTAGAAAATATCCACCTCTAGCTCCCCGCTGACTCCGGACCAATCCAGACCGCCGCAGTGTTGCCAGCAGTTGCTCTAGATAGCGGTCTGGGATATTCTGCTCAGCAGCAATTTGGCGGATTTGTAAAGGTTCGCCACTATTGTAATGAGTTGTTAATTCCAGCAGGGCTAGAAGTGCGTATTCACTCTTACTAGAAAGTTCCACAGGTCAGTTTAGAAGCCTCAAATATACTGCGCCTAAGATGCCCCATGCATCTTCCCTAGTATATCCCGGTTCTCCACTGGGGTTTGCAGGTTTAGTTGACAAATATAGCCTAACGCTCTCACGTTAGGACGTCGAACGTGTTTAGACTCTAGCTGCGCAGGGTTCTACATACAAATCTGAGTCCGTAGGACTATAAAAATATAATAAGCTCTGCGCGGGATGCGCAAATGGCTATCAAAAGTCAAAAAAACGCTTGAGCCTTTATCTTATTGAGGCTCAAGCGCTATTCAATTGAAGAGACTATAAACCAGCAATTCAAACAGCTAGACTCACAGGTCTAGAAGCTGAACGTTGTTCTGAGGTGGCCGATGATCGCATCATCATTATCGTTGTCGTTGAACGGATCGTTAATCCAAACAACGCTAGGTGTAATAGAGATGAAGTCGTTCAGCCGATAACGATAGAATCCTTCAAGCAAGAAGCTTGTATCATCTCCAAAATCGTCATCTCCGGTAAATTCACGGCTATAGGTCGGAACGCCCGCTAAAACACCAATCATGTTGCCTTCGCCCAGCACGTCGTTGATGGCTAACGTACCTTGGTAGCTCCAGGTTTCATAGTCAGGATTAGCACCGATACCGTTGATGGTGGAGTAGAAGATTCCACCACCGATTTCGAAGATATCTAACTTAACGTTGAACTGACCAGCGTAGTAGTTACCCACTTGAGGTCCGTCACCAAAGATCAGTCCATCACCTGCGTAGGAGTTAGAGTAGGTCAGAGCAGCAT
>DBGGTD010000373.1:0-3670 GCA_051162585.1 Elainellaceae cyanobacterium | reverse complement strand
CCTTAAGAATGTGTTTTTAAAGAATATTGGGCAAGAGTTGCGAACACCGCTTGCCAACATGAAAACGGCATTGACCTTGCTAAACTCACCTCAACTCAAAACAACGCAGCGACAGCGCTATATGGACTTGCTGAGCCAAGAGTGCGATCGCCAAAGTTCTCTCATTACGAGCGTTCTTGACCTGACTCAACTCGAAGATGTAGACGAATCAGTTCCCATTAAACCTTTGCGAATCGTTGATGTCGTACCCGCAGTCGTTAGCACCTATCAACCGCTTGCCCAAGAGAAGGGTATTGCGCTGGCATACACGATTCCACCAGACTTGCCTACCGTTTCGTGTCTCAGCAACTGGCTACGGCAAGTTGTGATTAACCTGCTTCACAATGCTATTAAATTTACGCCGGGGGGCGGGAAAGTGTGGGTTCGCGCACGACAACAAGGTGACTATGTGCAAATTGAAGTTCGAGATACTGGTATCGGTATCGCTACTGCGGATATTCCTAAAATCTTTAATCGCTTTTATCGAGTGCGTCATAGTAAAGACGACTCTAGCGGCGCAGGATTAGGTCTTGCTATCGTCCAGCAATTGCTTCTACGGTGTGGTGGCTCGATTTCGGTCAATAGTCGTCAAGGTGAAGGGTCTGCCTTTAATGTGATGCTGCCTCTTTACGGTAAGGAAAATTAGAGGCAAAACCTGTTTTGATAGCGATCCTAAATCGCTTGTGAATTGTGCGTGAGCGGTGGGGCGGGCCGCGTATGTGTTTAGCGGACGTGTAAGATTCCCCGCTGTCGCTGCTCCCTTGAAAAGGGGGCTATTCACAGGGTGTTGAAGTCCCCCTTTTTAAGGCCGATAATGTCTATTAAATAATGTGATGTCTAACCCACCGACTCCTCGACATATCCTCGATACCCTCCTGCCTCACCTAAGAGTCGCAGCACGCTATACGCGGCAGATTCAATCTAAAATCACGGCGCTTCCTGAGAAAGAAGACTCTGGCAATTTTTTTGCAGCAGCGCTCAGTGCTGCCGATCTCTCGGTGCAGACCTTTGTTGAAGTTGCTCTGTTGGGCAGCTTTCCTGACCTTCGATTTCACGGTGAAGAATATGAAAAATCGTTTAACACCGACTATTTCCGTGCGATTGATCTGGGGCCTCAAGGCGATTATTTAGTGACGCTTGACCCCATTGATGGCACGCAGTTTTATCTAGATGGTCATTCTAACTATCAAATTATTCTGAGTATTCTAAACTGGGACGAATTTGAAGCGGTGCTTGCCATTTCGCCCGCTCAAGACCTGTACTATTATGCGCTCAGAGGTCAGGGTGCCTTTAAAGGGGCGATCGCCACTGATTTAGACGATTGTCAATCTCTGAACGTTGAGCATCCCCAACCTGTTGTGCATCTAGGCTGGGGGTTAGAGTCCCTAGCGTCCCGTTTAGAAGACCAGTATCGCGTCAACAAGGTCGCTACAGACTATTCGCACGAGGTGCAAATTTCAAACGTTAATGGGCTACTCAGCGGCGATTTAACTGGGGCTATCCTCCAACGGGGAAAGTTTATCGATGGGGGAGCATTGGCATTTCTGGCTCAAGAAATGGGGTTTATTGTGACCTGTTGGGATGGTTCTCCGCCGCCTGCCCTGCATACGTGTGACAACTATGAACGCCCTGGGCTTGTGATTGCGTCGTCAGAGTTGGTGCATCAGCATTTGTTAGCCGCAGTTCGTTAACGCTGAGATATCTGACAATAGTGGATAATATAGCAATTCCAGATGGGGTGTGAGCGGTGGGGCGATCGCCACCTGCCCCACCGCTCACACACAATTCACAAGCGATTTAGGAACGCTATATATTGAGTCGAGTAACCTCATATGCGATCGCGACTGCACTCTTTGTTATGCCTGCTTTTGGGAATAGTCAGCGTGTTCATAATTGGCGGGATCGGTTCGCCCACGCTCAGCCAATCGCAAATGGTGAACATAGCCCGCCCAACCTGGGATACAGGCTGGTTTCAGGCTGAGGTATTTCGTGAACTATTAAACCAGTTGGGTTACTCGGTGTCAGAGCCGCAAACGATGGAAAATGCTGAATTCTATCAGGCTGTGGCAGAGGGAGACGTTGACCTCTGGGCAAACGGTTGGTTTCCGTTGCATCGTACGTTTCTCGAACCAGATTCTGTGTCGAGTCAAGCTGAAGCCGTCGGCTTTGAAGTACGGGGTGGCGCACTTCAAGGCTATCTCATCGATAAAAAAACGGCAGATCAATTTAATATCCGCAATCTTGAGGCATTAAAAAACCCTGACGTTGCTCAACTATTTGATAGCAATGGCAACGGCAAAGCTGATTTGATTGGCTGCAACCCAGAGTGGAATTGTGCCCAGATTATTGACCATCATCTAACGACCTATGGCCTGGATGCTACGGTCGAGCACATCCAGGGAGACTATACTCCGTTGATGGAGACGATCATTCAGCGATACACCCAGGGTAAACCGATTTTGTTTTATACTTGGACACCCAACTGGACGGTGAATCGGCTAGTTCCTGGACAAGATGTGGTATGGATAGAAGTACCGTTTCCCAGCCTGCCGCCTGACCAAACCAGGCTAGAGAGCGAAACCGTGTTGACGGGCATCACCGGATGTGTGGCTGATCCGTGTTCGATAGGCTTTTCGCGTAACGATATTCGAGCCGTTGCTAATTCAAGTTTTTTAGACGCAAATCCGGCGATTCGTACCCTACTTGAGCAGATTGAAATTCCGCTGAATGATATCGCAGATCAGAATGCGAAAATGCTGGCTGGCGAAGACGAGGAAGCCGATATTCGTCGGCATGCGCTGGAATGGATTCAAGCCAACCAAATTCAGGTTGATGCGTGGCTAGCGGCAGCAGCAGCGGCTGATTCTCTGAGTCCTGCCGATCGTGGCTTGTCTACGACTGAAACCGTGAATGACAGCCCGGTTATCTCAAAGACGTTGAGAGTCGTGACCAAGCGCTTTGAGCCCTTTGTTTCCTACGAGAATCGACAGTATATCGGGTTCAGCATCGACCTTTGGGATGCGATCGCCCAAGAGCTAGGCATTGACTATGACATCGTAGGCGTCAATTCGGCGGCAAAGCTCTTAGACGAGGTAGAACGAGGGGCGGCTGATGTGGCCATGGCCGGTATTGGTATCACCTCCCAACGAGAAGAAACCTTGGATTTTTCACATTCTTTTTTTGAATCAGGGTTGCAAATTATGGTGCGGGATGAAGGTAGCGTCCTGTTAAACAAGCTCATTCCGGTTTTAGTTGGGGTGTTGCGATCGCCCCAATTCTATTATGGTGTCGGTGGGTTTCTGTTCATTCTGCTGATTGTGGCTCATATCATTTGGCTTTCTGAGCATCGGCACAACTCCCAGTTTCCCAGCAGCTACGTTCGCGGAATTTGGGAAGCGTTTTGGTGGGCGGCTGTCACGGTTACGACGGTTGGCTATGGCGACAAGGTGCCAAAACGGGCACTCGGTCGATTCTTTGGCTTGATTTGGATGTTTTCGGGCTATTTCGTCTTTGCCTACTTTACTGCCAGCATTGCAACTACATTTACGGTGCAAGAGCTGCAAGGCACCATCAATGGTCCTGAAGATTTACCCGGCAAACGAATCGCAACCATATCGAGCAGTGCCGCTGC
>DBGGTD010000372.1:0-5862 GCA_051162585.1 Elainellaceae cyanobacterium | reverse complement strand
GTCTAGTGAACTATGCCTAGAGGGCGATCGCATTCTGGTATGAAGACTCTCAATACAAACATCACTTTTTCCGCCTTTTGCCTTTGCTACGCAACGCTTCGCGCGAACAGCCTTCCGCCTTAGGCCTTCCGCCTCAGGCCACTACCGAGGCTTCGGGTCGCGCAAAAATCATTCGCCCCGCAGAAGTTTGTAGAGAACCCGTTACCACCACCGCAAGCTCATCCCCCACATAACTGCTGGCTTCTTCTACAACGACCATTGTTCCATCATTTAAGTAGCCCACTCCTTGAGCAGGTTCTTTACCTTGCTTAAGAATTTTAAGGTCAATGTTATCACCCGGCAGATAGGCAGGACGAAGCGACTGGGCTAGATCGTTGACGTTGAGGACGGGAACTTTCTGAAGACTTGCAACCTTGTTTAGATTGTAGTCATTGGTCAACAAGTTGCCATTGATTTCTTGTGCAAATCGAACCAACTTCGCATCGACGGTAGCGACATCGTCGTAGTCTGCTGGATGAATCAAAATTCGTTCAGGAAATGCATCCTGCATCCGATTGAGAATATCTAAGCCTCGTCGGCCCCGCGTTCGCTTCTGGTCATTGGATGCATCGGCGACCTGTTGAAGCTCTTGTAAGACGAATTGTGGAATGAGAATTTGTCCTTCCAGGAAACCAGTGTCTAGCAATCCCTCGATCCGCCCGTCAATGATACAACTTGTGTCTAAAACCTTAGTTGCAGAGGGTTTAAGCGTTCCTTCCGCCAAGAGCATTGTTTCAACGCTGTTCGGATTGATCAGCCGCAGCAATGCGCGCCCATGAGTATCTGCCAAATTGATCCCCGAAAAGGCAAACAAGATACTGCCCAATACGGCGGCCAACGGTTTGATGAATGTGAAATCATTGGGAATGGGCAAGAGAAAAATGGGAGCTAGCAATAGGTTCGCTATCAGAAGCCCGAGGACTAACCCGACCGAGCGGCTCAGCAACATGTCTACGGGCATATTTCGGACTTGAGACTCAAGGCGGCGATAGCCCGTTTGAGCCGCTAACCCAATTGCTGCACCAATTAAGGCACCAAATCCAGCAATCACCGAACTTAGCGCTTCTAGGTTAGTAACCTGCTCAAGAACTTGACCGGGTAGCAAGTCAACGCTGTAGAAGCCGATGCCTGCTCCTGCTAGTGTGAATGATAGAACTATAATTGCGTCAAGCATGATATCAATCCAAATTGGATTTATTTCTGAGCTTGAATAACATAATGAATGATAAAGGTGCATTCCGTGGACGAATATGTCCAAAAGTATGTAAGTAGTCTCTTAATCAAGCTCAGCAGGAGTATTTCAGCTCCAATTATATCGTTTGGCAATCCAACGATTGCTTTGAATATGCGTCATTTTTGACGATGAATCGTTAAACCGTTTGAATATCTAAATTGCTAGAATCACATTAGCTTAGACGCTGAGCGACATTTAGGGAGTCGGTGGTTTGCTAGGCTGACCTCTTTTTTTCTAGCACAAATACCTTTAGAAACTCTTTAGCCTTGTGTTTCTAATGTTGATTAATCTACGACTAAGCCCGTTTTAAGTCTGTTCTAGATAGTTAAACTTCTCCTCCTGTATGCCAACCTCTACACACTTTGGCATTCCTACGTCAGCCTATGTCCACATTCCGTTTTGTCGACGTCGGTGCTTTTATTGCGATTTTCCAGTCTCTATCGTGGGCGATCGCCCACCCCGTTCACGACAGGCGGATGCTTCACAACAGTTTGGAACGATTGCCGAATATCTTCACCACTTAATTCAAGAGATTGAGGCGACACCTTCTTGGGGAGCCTCCCTGCAAACTATATTTTTGGGCGGGGGAACCCCATCTCTGCTAACCGCTCAGCAGCTTGATCAGATCCTCGATGTGCTGGATCAGCGATTTGGGATTGAGTCAACCGCAGAGATTTCTATCGAAATGGACCCAGGAACATTCGATCAACGCCGGTTATCTGGATATCAGGCGGCAGGCGTGAATCGAATTAGTCTGGGCGTTCAAGCGTTTCAAGCTGATTTGCTGGCAGCCTGTGGGCGCACTCACACCCCAGAGGATGTTAGTGAGGCGATCGCCATGCTCAAGCAGGCAAATATTGCTAACGTCAGCCTAGATTTGATCTCAGGATTGCCGCACCAGACCGTAGACCAATGGCATGACTCGCTGCGACAGGCGATCGAGTATGGCCCGGCTCACCTTTCCATTTATGACCTCACGATTGAGCCCATGACTGCATTTAGTCGATGGTACGAACCCGGCTCAGACCCCTTACCCACCGATGAAATGACAGCTGACATGTATCGTATTGCTGAACATACGCTCACCGCTGCTGGGTACGAGCACTACGAAATTTCAAATTATGCCCGACCGGGCTATTCCTGTCGTCACAATCGCATCTATTGGGAAAATCGTCCGTACTATGGATTTGGGATGGGCGCAGCAAGCTATATCAATGGGCATCGATGGAGTCGCCCCCGGAATCGTCGAGATTACTACACCTGGGTGCCTACATTTGTCCAAAATGACGGTCAGCTTGATTGCCCAGTAACTCCGCCGAATGAGACACTCCTAGATACTTTAATGCTGGGGTTGAGGTTGTCTGACGGCATCAGGATCGATACGCTCATTTGTCAATTTGGTGAGCCTTCTGTGCAGCGAATGTTGAGGTGTTTGTCTCCCTATGCTGAGCAAGGATGGGTTGTCCTTGAGTCGCACAGCGGGCGATCGCCCCGTTTGCTGATACCTGACGCGATACCTGACGCGACGACACTAGATAATCTATCGGAGCGTCGTCCCTTGCTCGAAGGGCATCGTATCCGCCTGACAGATCCAGAGGGGTTTCTCTTCTCCAATCGTGTTCTGGCCGAAATCTTTAAAGAGTTTTCATCGGAGTAATAACGCGTTTGAACAGGCTACCCGAGTCGATATCGGGCGATCGCCTCCAAATCTCAATCATCACCCGCGAACAAACGCTGAACCCTACAAAATTTGATACCCTAAGTTCAAATAGTCTTAAGCTTGAGGGCTGAACGCGTGGATATTCAAATTGGCAGGGGAAAGACAGCCCGTAGAGCCTATGGGATTGATGAAATTGCTCTAGTTCCGGGGCGAAGAACGTTAGATCCAGCACTAGCGGATACCCATTGGCAAATTGGGGGCATTGATCGTGAAATTCCCATCATCGCAAGCGCCATGGATGGTGTTGTTGATGTCAAGATGGCTGTACGGCTATCGCAGTTGGGTGCTCTAGGCGTACTTAACCTAGAAGGCATTCAAACCCGTTACGATGATCCGGAGCCGATCCTCGATCGAATTGCATCGGTGAGTAACAGTGAGTTTGTAATGCTCATGCAAGAGCTGTATGCAGAGCCAGTCAAGCCAGAACTTATCAAGCAGAGAATTCAAGATATTAAACACCAGGGCGGAGTCGCCGCAGTCAGTTCCACACCTGCAGGTGCCATTCGTTATGGCAAAGCAGTCGCCGAAGCGGGCGCTGATCTGCTTTTCATTCAGGCGACCGTCGTGTCGACCGCGCATTTATCACCGGAGTCGATTACACCCTTAGATTTAGCTGCATTCTGCAACGATATGCCGATCCCTGTCATATTGGGTAATTGCGTTACCTATGAGGTGGCATTGAGTTTGATGAAAGCAGGCGCAGCTGCTATCTTAGTTGGAATTGGTCCAGGAGCAGCCTGCACCTCTCGAGGTGTTTTGGGGGTGGGAGTGCCCCAGGCAACTGCCGTCGCGGACTGTGCCGCTGCTCGTGAAGACTATCACCATGAAGAAGGTCGGTACGTGCCAATCATCGCCGATGGTGGGTTGATTACCGGCGGCGATATTTGCAAATGTATTGCATGTGGTGCAGACGGGGTGATGATTGGGTCTCCATTTGCGCGCGCTCAAGAAGCACCCGGACGTGGCTACCATTGGGGCATGGCGACACCAAGCCCGGTCTTGCCAAGAGGAACCCGAATTCGAGTGGGTACCACAGGCAGCTTAGAACAGATTCTCAACGGGCCAGCTCAGCTCGACGATGGAACGCATAACCTTCTAGGAGCCTTGAAAACCAGCATGGGCACGCTGGGTGCTAAAGACATCCGCGAAATGCAGCAGATTGAAGTGGTGATTGCTCCATCGTTGTTGACAGAAGGTAAAGTTTATCAAAAAGCACAACAATTGGGCATGGGCAAGGAAGTCAAAGACGTATACTTAAAGACTGAAACCTATTTCGTAAATGCAAGAACTTATCGCGTGCTAGCCACCCAATCGATTGATAAGTTTTCTCAATTAGGTGCGATGAAATACTGGAAAACCCATAACTCTGACTTACAATAGATTAAGTAGCGGAGACGCATGTTTCCGTTCACTCCTCACACCACACTCCGCCTGGACTACTGTTCAGGCGGTTCCTAATTGATGCGTTAGTTTGAAGCCGATATCTTAAGAGTGTAAAAGAATTTTCGTAAGAAAGCGTTTGATTAATAGTCTGACATCGCGAATGTATCCAATCGTTGCGAGTACTTCATCTCGTCTAAACGATCCGCTATGGTAAAATTTCTGTAGTGATATAGGCTAAGGATTTTCAGGCATGTCAGCAGCCGCAGTTACCGACTCTAGCTTTAAGCAAGAGGTTCTTGAAAGCGAAGTCCCAGTTCTGGTTGACTTCTGGGCACCATGGTGTGGTCCTTGCCGCATGGTAGCACCCGTCGTTGATGAGATTTCCGAGCAATATGCTGGGCAGGTCAAAGTTGTTAAGGTAAATACGGATGAGAACCCGAGCGTTGCTAGTCAATATGGCATCCGTAGTATTCCTACACTGATGATCTTTAAGGGAGGGCAGCGAGTAGATATGGTTGTCGGTGCAGTACCTAAGACAACGCTTGCCAATACCCTCGAAAAATATCTCTGACAGTCTTAGCGAGTTGCTTTAGCAGCAATGCTATTTACCTAGGTGATAATACGTTTCTAGTCGAGAGCCTGAACCTGTAAGTGTTTAGTATCTTCTAAAGCGGTTCCAAGCCGTCTTTAACGTTTTAGGAACTGCTTGCATGGGTCTTTATGCAAGCAGTTTTTTGTCGGTTGGCATCGGCTGCTCGGCAACTGATCGATCAATACGAGATGCATCAGACGACTAAATTCATTGATGTTGGCGAGTCTGATTTAGGCATAACTCTCGAAAACTGGCTAGAATAGGATGCTGTCAGTTGACGAATGTTCATGGCTCAACACCTATTAACGTCTCAACAACGAGAAGCATTTCAGTCAGAGATTAGCGCCCTGGTTGACCAACTCTCCGCAATGCCTCACGGAGAACTGATTCAGCAAGCTTTGAGGACGCTGGTTCGCATGGCGGAAGTAGAAGCAGATCGATTAGATTGGAAGATTTTGAATGCCTCCATGCAAGATATGGAGCGTGCGTTTCGAGTCTTCTATCCGTATCGGCACGTTCGTAAAGTGACGGTTTTTGGTTCAGCTCGCATTCCGCCTGATAGCGAAACGTATCGCATGGCGGTTGAGTTTGCTCAGTGCGTGACGCAGCTTGGCTTTATGGTGATGACAGGTGGCGGCGGCGGCATCATGCAGGCAGGCAATGAAGGCGCGGGTTCGGAGCGATCGTTTGGCTTGAACATTCAACTTCCGTTTGAGCAGGGGGCCAATTCGTTCATTGCGGGCGATGCTAAGTTGATCAACTTCAAGTATTTTTTTACTCGCAAACTATTTTTCTTGAGAGAAACCGATGCTCTGGCGCTTTTCCCGGGCGGGTTTGGCACTCAAGATGAAGCATTTGAGTGTTTGACTCTAATGCAGACGGGTAAGTCTGACC
>DBGGTD010000371.1:0-2225 GCA_051162585.1 Elainellaceae cyanobacterium | reverse complement strand
GGGTTCGGGAGCCTATGGCATTGCGGATGCCGCGTGGATCTATTTTTCAAAATCCGTCGATGAACTGTCGCTATCAGAAATAGCCATGATTGCGGGGTTGGCGCCTGCTCCGAGTGCCTATTCTCCACTGGTCGACTTAGACGCGGCTCGGCGGCGGCGTGACCTGACGCTAGAGCGCATGGCGGATGCCGAATTTATTACCCTTGAAGAAAAAAATGCGGCGATCGCAGCCCCGATTGAGCTAAATCCGAGTTTGCCAAGATATTTTCTGAGCGATACCCCCTACTTCACGTCATATATTCAACAACAACTCACCAGTTTAGTTTCGCCAGAAGATTTAGAACTGGGTGGGTTAACCGTCGAAACCACCTTAAATCTTGAGTGGCAGAAGCGCGCAGACGAAACGGTTCGTAAGGCGATTGAAGAATATGGGCCCCGCCAAGGGTTCAAACAGGCTGCGCTAGTGGCCCTTGATCCTCAAACAGGTGCCATTCATGCCATGGTCGGGGGTGACGATTTTGATGAAAGCCAATTCAATCGAGTGACTCAAGCGCAGCGCCAACCCGGTTCGACGTTCAAGACATTTGTGTATGCGACCGGGATCGCTGGCGGATTTTCTCCTTATAAAACCTACGAAGATGCAAAATTTGTCGTAGACGGATACGAACCCGAAAACTACGGTGAACGATACCGGGGGAGTGTGTCTATTCGAGATGCGCTCATTTCTTCAATGAATGTGGTTGCTGTGAAAGCCCTCATCGATATTGGCTTTGATCCGGTTATTGAAGTCGCTCAGAAAATGGGAATCCGGTCAGAGCTATATCCGACCTATTCCCTTGCGTTGGGTGCGTCTGAAGTCAACCTTTTGGAGCTGACGGGCGCCTACGGAACCCTTGCAAACCAAGGCGAACACGTCACGCCTCACGGGATTGTGCGAATTCTTAATCGGTATGATGAGGTTATCTACGAAGCAAATACTGTTCCCGAACGGGCAATTGATGCCGATGTAGCCGCGATTATGACGTGGATGCTCCAAGGAGTAGTAGAAAGTGGCACGGGCAGACGGGCTAGGCTTGGGCGATCAGTCGCAGGTAAGACGGGAACCTCGGAAGAACGTCGAGATCTCTGGTTTGTCGGCTATATTCCTCAAGTGGTCACAGGCGTATGGCTAGGGAATGACGACAATGAACCTACCTGGGGAGTTAGCGGCACCGCAGCTCAAACCTGGCATGATTTTATGGCGTATGTGGTGCAAGATATGCCCGTTGAAGAATTTCCTGATTTACCCAGTCTAGACGGGCGCGAAGCGACAATCGAACTCCAGCCAGTCAAACCTAAACGAATGAGCGATCGCCCCAGCAATAGATCTGACGATGATAGTCGATCGAGATCGGAGCCATCTGATAATGATTCAACTACGACCCAAGAGTCGGAAGACCGCGTTAGGGGCGATCGCGAGTCAACCGATTCTGGAAGTCGGAACCGAGGTGACGAAGCTGAGTCAGCTCCTCGGACACGCGACACCCCGAATCGCGACGGCACTTCCGAGTCGAGTGGTGACGCACCCTCTGACTCTCCTGAACCTGTTCAAGACAGCTCACCTCAACCCGAACCATCACAACCTGCTGCTCCTTCAGCAGAAGAACCTGTTCCTCCAGCTGTGCCTGCCATTCCTGTTACTGAGCCCGTTGCGCCAGTTCCATCATCGTCAGGTGAGTCAGAGTCGTCTGAATAATTTCAATCCTTGTTAATCAGCCCCTATCGCTATGGCTTGCCCTGTGTGGCCTTATCAAACCCCTGGTATTCCGGACGAGTTATTTGAGCGCTTACCCGGAATCCCGATGAGCAAGCGAGAGATTCGATTACTGCTGATTTCTCACCTGCGCCTCAAACCAAACGCTATATTTTGGGACATTGGAGCAGGGACAGGAACCATTCCGGTTGAGATTGGGTTGCTCTGCCCCCATAGCCGAATTATTGCGGTGGAGAGAGACGAAGACGTGGCAGCGCTGATTCGACGAAACTGCGATCGCTTTGACGTGCAAAATGTAGACGTCATCGAAGGGAGCGCTCCAGAGTGCCTAAGAACTCTAGGTGACTTACCTGATTGCATTTGTATCGAAGGCGGACGAGCCATTAAAGACATTCTCAAAGAAGCATGGCATTACCTCCGACCTGAAGGACGAATTGTCGCAACCGCCGCTAATTTAGAAGCACTCTATACC
>DBGGTD010000370.1:0-4402 GCA_051162585.1 Elainellaceae cyanobacterium | reverse complement strand
GCTAAATTTTCACCACAGACATGCACGAGATCGATGATCTGCGGAGCTTTTGCCCAACAAGCTTTGGCATTCTCCAATAGTGCTTTTACATCATCTGCAGCGCCTAGTACTAGTTGACTGAACGTGTCTCCATTCTGCTGTAACTGGCCTGCTTCAACTAAAACCTGCAACCAACGTTTCACTAGCTGGCGATAGTTAGGCAAAATTGAGCAGTGTTCACATAAATCTGCCAAGCTGTGCCAAGCTTCTAAATACTTGTCCCCACCCAATTGTCTTAGGGCTAGGTTCATGTAGGCCACACATAAGCAATCAAGGCACTCCTTATCTTTCAGGTAAGCAGTCTCATCTAAATCAACGCTTCCGACACTAGCTTGCTCTTGCCCTGCGGTGAGGAGCGATTGCCATAGGGAACCCGTTAGAGCATTAGGAGTTGATGGAGTCTCAGAAGTATCCTGTGACGCGAGCCAATAGCGATGACGTTCGAAAGGATAGCTCGGAAGAGGTAGGCGATAGCGACATTCACGAGCATAAAATTCGCTCCAGTCAATCTGGACACCGCCAAGCCATAAGCGACCTACGGTACTCAAAAGAAAGCCAATGTCGGATTGGGTTTCCTTCGGATGGTGTAAGGAGGTCAAAACAAGCTGCTCGGGATGTTTGGCCGGATGTTGTTTCACGAGGGTGCTCAACGTTCGCCCCGGACCAACTTCAAGAAAAATACGTGCAGGATCCTGTAGCATCACCTGTAGGCCATCGGCAAACCGTACTGTTTGCCGCAGATGAGATGCCCAGTAGCAGGGATCTGTTGCCGCTTCTGTCGTTATCCAAGTGCCTGTAACGTTCGAAATGTAAGGGATTTGAGGTGGGGTAAGGTCAAATTGTTGAACCTGTTCTTTGAAGGTGTCCAGGATGGGAGCCATCATCTGAGAGTGAAATCCGTGGGAAGTGTGAAGGGGACGACACTTTACACCTTGAGCCGTTAGCTGCTCCTGTAGGTCCGAGATAGCCTCTATCTGGCCGGACACTACACACGCAGAGGTGCCGTTAATGACGGCTAGTGCCAGTTTCTCTCCCAAGAGTGGTACGACCTCATCTTCGGGGAGAGGAATCGCCAGCATCCGACCGGGTGGGAGCTGCTGCATTAACTGCCCTCGCTTAGCCACAATAGTCAGAGCAGCCTCTAATGAAAATACTCCTGATAGCGTCGCCGCGACATATTCGCCAATGCTGTGACCGATCATTGCCGTTGGACAAATTCCCCAAGACATCCAAAGTCTTGCAAGCGCGTATTCAATAACGAACAGTGCTGGCTGAGCGATCGCTGTTTGGGCTAACTTTTGAGCTGCTGTTTCCGCGTGTTTATCATCGGGATAAAGGACATGGCGCAGATCAAGCCCCAGAAGAGGATGAAGATATGCCGCACAAATATCTACTTGTTCTCGGAACGTGAGCTCTGCTTGATAGAGTTCACGAGCCATGTTGAGATATTGTGTACCTTGCCCCGAGAACATAAAAATGACAGGTCGTTTACGAAGCGTTTGGTGCTGCGTCAAGATATGTTGAGGATCTAGCGATTTGAGCTGTTGCTGAGCCTGGTCAAGGTGCTGACAGATTAAGACTCTACGATGGTTAAATGCTTGACGACCAATGCTCAGAGTATAGGCAATATCCGCTAAGTTAAGATCAGGATGCTGGCTCAAATAATTCGCGAGATTAGCTGTTGATGCGTCCAATGCAGAACGTGTTTTGGCAGAAACTACTATTAACTGCCAGGGGCGAGAAGAACCTGAAGGTGGCCTAGAAGGGGCTTCTTCCAGGACGAGGTGGGCATTTGTCCCACCAACCCCCAAAGAGCTAACGCCAGCTCTTCGAGGCGTGCCATTGGTTGGCCAGTCTGACAAGGTGTGGTTGACATAAAAGGGACTATTAGCAAAATCAATCTTGGGGTTGGGTTGCTCAAAGTGCAAACTGGGTGGAATGAGCTGATGCTCCAGGGCTAATGCCGTTTTAATGATGCTAGGCATGCCTGCAGCCACCCCTAAATGGCCAACGTTGCTTTTGACAGAGCCAATGGCACAAAACTCCTTCTGGTCTGTGTTGGAGCGAAAGACATCGGTTAGTGCAGCCACTTCAATGGGGTCGCCTAAAGTTGTTCCAGTCCCATGTGTTTCAACGTAGGTCACAGTTTTGGGATCGATCTCTGCGATCGCCAAAGCATCAGCTATTACTGCTGCCTGACCATCAACACTTGGGGCTGAATAACCGACTTTAGCCGCCCCATCGTTATTAATGGCTGATCCTTTAATTACGGCATGAATATGGTCACCATCTGCTAAGGCATCAGAGAGACGTTTGAGCAGCACAACCCCTACACCACTGCCTGGAACCGTTCCCTGTGCCTTAGCATCAAAAGCCCGACAATGCCCATCGGGGGAAAAGATCCCACCGTCTTGATAAACATACCCGATTCTCTGCGGCCCTTTAATATTTACGGCCCCTGCCAAGGCCATATCACACTCGCCATTGAGTAAGCTTTGGCCGGCCACATGAATTGTTACCAACCCAGTAGAACATGCCGTTTGAACCATCAGACTCGGTCCCTTAAGATTGAGCTGATAGGAAATCAGAGTCGACAAATAATTCAAGTCATTTCCAAACGAGGCTTCAACACCTCTCATAGATGGCTGCAACAGCTCACTCTGCCCGGTATATTCCAAATAATGACTGACATTACTACCGGCATAGACACCCACAGCGCCATCGTAATTCTGAGAGGTATAACCACTGCATTCAAGTGCTTCCCAAGCGCACTCTAGAAACAGGCGATGTTCTGGGCTAGTAAGCTCAGCCTGCCTAGGGCTAAAGTTGAAAAATGAGGCATCGAACCATTCAATATCTTCAAGACAAGGATCGGCTTTGACATAGTTAGGGTCATGTACCCAAGCCTGTTGATTACCTAAAAAGTTGTGTTCTTGATCTGTAAAGAAATGGATGGACTCTACACCATCACGAAGATTTTGCCAAAACTTCTCAGGTTTATTAGCTCCTGGAAAGCGGCAGGCCATACCGATTATGGCAATAGATTCCAAGACCTGTTTGTCTGCATTAGCTTCAAGCATAATCAGCCTCTCCCTTTCCCTAAGGTGATTTAGCGCCTTTCTTGTCGTGTCTTCATATGTTTCTTGCGGCTTTGCGCACGACCTAGCGAATGATGACTTGACTTTTCATCGTCACAAATGTTGCTCAAATATTCATCTAAAGAATTAATTGTGGGATACCTAAATATCTCAGTAACTGGGATATCTTTTTTGATAATTTCCCTGATCTTTCCATGAATCTGAACAATATGAATCGAATTTGCTCCAAGCTCAAAGAAGTTGTCATAAATACCGATATTTTCTATCTGGACAACTTGCCTAAAAATATTAGCAAGCGTTCGCTCAAACATCGTGTAAGGTAAGATGTGGTTTGTTTCTGACTTCTGGGAAATCGCTATTTTAGAAAGTGCTTTTCGATCAATTTTGCCGTTAGAACTTAAGGGTAAAGCATCTAAACACTTAAACATAGATGGCACCATGTATTCCGGTAGCCTTCCATACAGAAACGCTCTTAGCTTATTGACTACGTCTTCCTGCCGAACTTCGGATGACAAATCGTCAGCTTTATGAGCTTGATTCATGACGATGAAAGCCACCAACTGTCTACTATTATGCTGCTCTCCCATAGCTAGAATTAGCGACTTCTGAACTACTGGATGAGAATCAATTATGGCTTCGATTTCACCAAGCTCAATCCGATAACCGTTAAGTTTAACCTGGAAATCTTCGCGTCCAAGAAACTCAATATTGCCATCCGGTAAGTAGCATCCTAAATCACCTGTTTTATACAACCTCTCTTGAGTTTGAGGATGCACAAGAAAGCTTGCCTGTGTTTTCTCCTCATCTTGCCAGTATCCTTTTGCTAAGCCAATACCACCAATGTAAAGCTGCCCTGGAACCCATGTTGGACAAGCCTCTAGCATTTCGTTCAGGACATAAAATCTTTGATTGTCCATCGGACGACCATAGGGGATACTCTTCCAGCTTGAATCAATTTGCTCAATAGGGTAAAGAATTGACCAAATTGAAGCTTCAGTGGCTCCGCCTAAGCTCACTAACTCAATATCCTGGCATAGCGATCGAACCTGGTTTGGCAAAGTAAGAGGAATCCAATCACCACTCAATAGAACCAACCGTAATGATTGTGAAAAAAGCGATGAAGAGCCGATTGAGTATTCTACTAACATTTGCATCAGGGCTGGAACTGAGTTCCAAATTGTAACCTGCTGTTGAGTCATTAATTCTGCCCAATGAGCTGGGTTTTTTGACTCATCAGGATCAGGAATAACGATCGTTCCACCAGC
>DBGGTD010000369.1:0-3293 GCA_051162585.1 Elainellaceae cyanobacterium | reverse complement strand
TCTTACTTGGTGAGGCTTTCAGACGAAAACCGGGTTAATCATGCAACAAAGCCCCTCCGCCGACTAATAGAACCCGCGAGAGGGTTTTACTTGTGTAGCAGCGACTTTAGCCGCTAGCATTTAGCGTTTTGTTAGTCAATCAGGTCTAATCGTCTTTGGTAGAAAAGACGATGAAAGCGGTGAAATTTTATGCTGATCCACCAAAGTCTGGTATCCGCTAAAAGTAGTTCTTGAACGCATGATTTATATCGAGGAAGAACTTTGGCAGCCCTCATCTCGCTATTTGTCATCCTAACGATTTCTTTGTTAATTACCCGAGTTGCAACACTCGCGTTAATTCAAACTGGATTATCGCGAGGGCTTGCACAGTTTCAGGCCCGATCAGCATTTACAGGCGTTGGGTTTACGACAAACGAATCCGAAAAGATTGTTACGCACCCGGTACGCCGCCGAATTGTCATGCTGCTGATGCTGTTTGGAAATGCCGGAATTGTCACCGTCATCTCCTCTCTGCTGCTGGCGTTTATTAATTCTGGAGGAGCACTAGAGGCTGGACTACGACTTTTGATTATGGCCGTAGGTCTGGTCGTATTGTGGTTTGTGGCAACTCGACGGTGGGCTAATCGTCAGTTGTCTCGCTTAATTCAGTGGGCGCTGCAGCGTTGGACAAAGCTTGACATTCGGGACTATACCAGTCTGCTAAGGCTTTCGAGTGAATATAGCGTCACTGAATTGCTTGTTAAACCGGGAGACTGGCTGGCGGAAAAAAACTTATCTGATTTACGACTTCGAAGAGAAGGCGTAATTGTCTTGGGTATTCTTCGCGCTAACGGTCATTACATTGGCGCACCCAGAGGAAATACTGCCATTGGCGCAAATGACACGCTGATTATTTACGGGCGAACCTCAATTCTCTCTGACCTCGATGAGCGTCGAGCAAATTTAACGGGAGAAAGAGCCCACCAAAAAGCAGTTGCCGAACAACAACGGGTCTTACGAGAACAAAATGAACAAACGTAATGGCCGTTATCGAATGACAACCACTATAGCCACAAATTTTAATTTGTTGGCAACTAGTGCAAGCTATGAGTAACTGACGATTACACAGGGGATAGCGGCTGAATATCGTTGAATCGGATCCAAATATCTGCCAATGGCTTTTCCCGAGGTCCCAGTTTTTCGCCGTAACGAATTCCCCGTTTGGTTAACAGATAATAGTCGCCAATCTTTTCATGAAAGTCGCGAATATCTTCTTGCTGAATCAGGTCGCCGGTGTCGGGATTTCGAAATGTGGTTTGGTAGTGGACGGGCAAATATCCGGCTTGAGGCGTAATCCATCCCAAGGTATCAACCGTGACCGCTACGTCGTCTAACACTCGATTGACTTGAATAATTTTGCGATCGCGCACTTTATATTGGGACTCTGCATCGTCTCCTAATTCTTGAATTTCAAGAACCCCATCATCGTCAGTGCCGACTATTTCGAACGTATGCTGATGATGAATATCATCAAACGGACGATTACGACGATGGATAATTTCCATTTGTAATTCGGAGCGAACAATTTGCTCAATTTCTTCATTTTCAAGGTTGAGCGTTTCCACACTCAAATCGGGCTTGACACGAACTAATCCTTGTTCGAGCGAACCTGAATAATTGACTGAGACTTCAGCTTGATAGCCAGGAAACTGATCATCCCAGGTATATCGATTGTCATAAGCAGCTTTAAATACATCACGAGCCGAGTCGACCGGAGCCGCATAAACACTCGGTACCATGCCCCCTATTACCATGAATAGACTTAGGCAACAGCTTGCGATTCGTACTGCTAAATCATTCATTCTCATTTGAAAGTATCCAATTCATCACGAAGTAGGCCAGTTAGGCAATGCCTGTAATCAAGACAAAAGGGGTGATCTTAACTCACCCCTTTCGCATCCTAGGGTCTGTAGAGAAGCAACGTCATGGTTTGATTAAGTCGTAGGATGACGTTAGTCTCAGTGTGAAATTACTTTCCAACAAGCCCCTAGTTGCACATTAGTAGTTGCAGATTAGTTTTGGACAATAACTTTTCCAGCCATGCCAGCGCCCCGGTGAGGTTCGCAATAGTAGTTGTATTCTCCTACAGGCATATCCTGTGAAAAGTTTGTTTCGACCGTATCGCTTGGTGCAAATACTAGACCCTTATGAGAAAGCTGTTTAGCGAGGTCAGCACTCTTGGTGGGAATTCGGCTGGTGTCAAATACGACGTTGTGGGGAGGGACTTTATTATTAACCCACTTAACAGTGTCCCCAGGATGCACCGTCACTGTGTCTGGGACAAACACAAGCCGACTACTATCTGACCCCATTTTAACAGTAAAGGTTTCTGCCAAAGCCGGAGATGCGTAAGCCAAAAAGCTGCTTATCACCAAAAAGATGGTACAAGCTGCTAGTGACAAACGCTGGAAAATTGAATTTGAGAATTTCACAATATCCTCCTAAAAACTACCTAAAAACTAATTGAACGAGATCATTGGATGAGGTTTTGCTGAGGTAGAACAACCCCATCTATTTACACCTACCATTCTTATGAGACATCAGCCGACTCCCTAGAGTCAGATGATGCGCTATAGGCTGACTCGATCGCTTGAAATTTGTCCTCACGCGTCTTGCTGGCGATCGCACTCAGCCATGACCCAATTAGGCTATCAACAGAAAATAATCCAGGGCCATTGACCAAGAAAAACAAGAAACACGCTGCATAAATGGACGAAAGCTCAAGATATGGAATACTAAAGCCTGCAACCAAAATGTGGTGATAGATGGCAACGGACATGGTTGACAACAGCACTGCTGCGGCAGGACGAGTCAAAAGCCCTAAAGCCAATAGGGGAGCGCCAATTAGCTCTGCAAACGCCGCGCAGTAACTAAAGAAAACAGGAAATGGTAGTCCGATAACAGAAACATACGCTTGGGCAAATCCCTCGATGTTTCCTAATTTATCAAGTCCATTATGAATCATGACGAACCCGACCACGACGCGCAGCACAGTCCACGCGATTTGTGAGGGATAGTTAGACGAGATGTTAGATCGAAAAACGGTTAACAATGATTTGAGGTACCAAGAGGTATTCATATAGATGGGATGTAGTGATTTGCTGCTCTAATAAGAAATATAACAAAAACTAAATATTTGTAACTGGTTCAATCGGAAGAGTTTTGAGTTGGAAACAAATCTCTTTCCAGCGATATAGCCTTACTGGCTTAGATTTGTGTGGTGAACCCGAGCGCCGCACGGGTTCACCACACAA
>DBGGTD010000368.1:0-7869 GCA_051162585.1 Elainellaceae cyanobacterium | reverse complement strand
GTCTTAGCAGTTGTCGCTAGTCTGGCTAAGACAGGTGAAGTCGATTTGTTGAACGTGATCTACCTAATCGTGAGCGCCAGCGCCTTTTTGATTGGCTCAATTCTGCTTGGTAAGTTTTTCAACACAAGCTTTGAGGCGATGGCCGATAGGCTGCAAACCCGTGGTGCATTGTTAATTCCCGCGTTTACCTTTGCGTTAGTGATGGCATTCTTAGCTAATATCATTCACCTAGAAGCAATTTTGGGAGCGTTTGCAGCCGGGTTAGTGCTGGACGAAACCGACAAACGCAAAGAGCTGGATCAGCAGGTGATGCCAATCGCCGATATCTTGGTGCCGATTTTCTTTGTCACCGTGGGTGCTAAGGCAGACCTGAGCGTATTAAATCCAGCAGTTGCTGAAAACCGAGCAGGTCTGATTATTGCCGCCTTCCTAATCGCCATTGCCATCATCGGTAAAGTCGTCACCGGCTGGGCAGTGTTTGGGCAGCCCGGTGTGAATCGACTCGCGATCGGGGTGGGTATGATTCCGCGGGGTGAAGTTGGGTTAGTCTTTGCGGGCATTGGCTCAGCTAGCGGTGTGCTAGATAAGCCCTTGGAAGCCGCTATTATCGTGATGGTGATTTTAACCACGTTTTTAGCGCCTCCCTTCTTGCAGCTAGCACTTAAGGGGCAAGCCGAAGCTGCACTTACGACAGATGATAAGCCGTTACCTGCAGTTGAGTAGATTCTGACGAGATAGAAACCCAGTTGCTCACGATAGTCGCTGGGGCGATCGCCTTTTTTCCCAAATCAACTGCCGTTCCAGGCTTGGAGACTCTTCGGATAATCTCAGAGACTCTTTAAGCAGGTTCAAACGCTCCCTAGACAATCTCAGAGACTCTTTAAACAGGTTTTGAGACTCTCTAGACAATCTCAAAGGCTCTCTAGACAATCTCAGAGACTCTTTAAACAGGTTCAGAGACTCTTTAAAGAAGTTCAAAGACTCTCCAGACAATCTCAAAGACTCTCTAGACAATCTCGGATAGTTACAGTTTCTAGCGTAGTTACAGATATTTGTAGAATGGGCAAAGCATCGCGTGCCCATCAGGTTAAATCGGTTGCTCCAGATCCACAAAACAGACTAATTCACTATGTCTCTTTTAGAAGCCTGTATTTTTGCCACCGTCTTGTTCGGGTTTTTTGGCATCATCCTGAAAAAGAACCTATTGATGAAAACCATCTCGATGGATGTAATGAGCACTGGCGTGATCGCGTATTACGTTTTAGTAGCAGCGCGAGGCGGGCTGTTCACTCCGATTGTGTCAGACACTGAGGGGGTTGCGTATGCCGATCCGGTGCCCCAAGCAGTCATTTTGACAGCCATTGTGATTGGCTTTTCGATCCAGGCGCTGATGCTCGTCGGAGTAATGAAATTATCCCGAGACAATCCGACCTTGGAAACACAAGAGATTGAGAAGAATAATACGCCATGAACGCGATGACCATCGCTTGGATTGCCCTACCATTTTTCGTAGGATTCAGCATTTATTTACTGCCAAAGCTCGACCGCATCCTCGCATTGGGTGTGGCGCTGGCTTCGATGGCATATGCACTCCAGCGATTATTCGACCCGGCACCGCTGACCTTGCAACTACTGGATCATTTTGGCGTCACACTAGTCATTGATCCGCTGAGCGGCTATTTCATTTTGACCAATGCGTTAGTTACAGCAGCGGTTATTCTCTACTGCTGGCACAGCGGTAAAACAGCCTTCTTTTATACGCAGGTGATCATTTTGCACGGCAGCGTTAACGCTGTATTTGCGTGTGCAGACTTTATCAGTCTATATGTCGCCTTAGAGGTCATTAGTGTTGCCGCATTCCTGCTGATTGCCTACCCCCGCACGGATCGTTCGATTTGGGTGGGCTTACGCTACCTCTTTGTGAGCAACACAGCGATGCTGTTTTACCTGTTGGGTGCTGTGTTGGTCTATCAAGCCAATCATTCATTTGCCTTTGGGGGGCTACAACAGGCACCTATTGAGGCGATCGCCTTTATCTTTCTTGGACTCCTTACCAAAGGAGGAATCTTTGTCTCAGGGCTGTGGCTACCCTTGACTCACTCTGAATCGGACACGCCTGTGTCAGCTCTGCTGTCAGGAACAGTTGTCAATGCCGGCGTTTTTCCTCTAGTGCGTTGCGCTTTGATGGTAGAAAGCGTTGAGCCAATAATCCAGATTTTTAGCATTGGCACAGCGCTTTTGGGCGTTAGCTATGCCATTCTTGAAACCGATACAAAGCGTATGCTGGCATTGAGCACAATTTCGCAGTTGGGCTTCGTTCTAGTTGCGCCTCCGGTTGCTGGCTTCTATGCGCTAACCCACGGGTTAGCTAAAGCATCACTATTTTTAGTTGCTGGAAATTTACCTAGTCGGAGCTTTAAAGAATTGCGGCAACATCCTATTCAACCGTCAATCTGGATGACGCTAGCGATCGCCAGTCTCTCAATTTCAGGGTTGCCCTTGCTGGCTGGTTTTGGAGCCAAGGTGTTGACCCTCAAAGATTTGCTTCCCTGGCAAGCGATTGCCATGAATATCGCAGCACTAGGAACGACAACCGCGTTCGCTAAATTCATCTTTCTGCCATTTGCATATCGACAAGAATTTACAGGATGGGAGAACGTGAAATATGGCTTTTGGCTAGCGATGATGCTGTTGCTCGGTGGGTTAATTGCAGCAAATAGCTTCAATTTTGAAGTATATACATTAATGAATCTAGCCAAATCCCTAGTCGTGATTGGTGTCGGTTGGCTTACGTATTTTGTGATCTTTCGAAAATGGACACTCAAACTACCACGAACACTGGAGCGACTTGAGCATCTAATTGGGGTGATGAGTCTGATGTTAACTCTGCTCTTTTGGATGGTGGTGGCATGATTGGATATCTTGATTTACTCTTGCGGCTCGCCATCTGGTTTTTGCTTACGGCTGATGGCAGTCTGCCCAATATCATTATCGGGGTTTGCATTGCGATTGTTTTGCCGCGAAGTGATACGGCTCCCAGTGTCTTAAAAGATTGGCTGCGGGTATTGTGGGAAATCATCGTTGCCATTCCAGTAGCATATTTTGAAACCTTTGAAATGATGCTTCGCCCCCATACGCGAGAAGACATCACAATGGAGCGGGTCAAGCCGAATCGTACTCCCGGCCTCATTTTTCTAGATATTTTCCTGATCACATTTACGCCAAAAACAATTGTATTGAAATATCACGAAGACGGCTGGTATGAAGTGCATCGAGTGCGGAGGAAACGGTGAGGGATGAACTGGATACTGATTGCAATGATTTTGGCTTTGCTAATTCCTGTCTATGAAGCCTGGCAGGATAAGAATGTCTGGCAAAAAATGTTGGCGTTTGCCAGTATTGCCACTAAAACATCCATGATGATTTTGGTGGTGTCGGTCTTGCGCGATGACTGGATGATTGGAGTCGTCGGGGTCCTTATTTTGAGTGTAGGAAACGCTGCCTTAATGCTGCTGGCTCACGTTTTGAAGCGGATGAATGAACTATGATTAATACTTTGAGCTATGTCTTTATTGGAGTCGGGATTGTCTTCTGGTTTTGGGGAACCTGGCCCCTGCTGGGCGATCGCTCTGTATTATTCAAACTGCATAGTCTTTCAGTGGCAGATACGCTAGGCTCGATGAGTATCACCGTTGGGCTACTTCTCAAAATCCCCCGAGAATGGCCGCTGCTGATTCTTGCATTAGTATCCCTGGCGATTTGGAATACGGTGCTGGGGTATGTGTTGGCATATTGTTCTAGTCAGGGAGGTACCGATGCCTGAAGATATCTATGTCCTCGTCATTACGGCATTGCTTCCCTTAACGGCATGTATGCTGGTTTTGCAGGTTGACCCCTATCATGCGCTGGTGATTCGCGGCATTTTGGGGGCAGTGGCAGCGTTGGTCTATGCCCTGTTTGGGGCAGCGGATGTGGCATTGACCGAAGCCCTCGTAGGCACCATGCTGTCTATCACCCTCTATGCGGTGGCAGTGCGATCGTCGCTAAGCATGCGTCTAGGCGTACTTGAGCAGGAGTCGATGACCCTGCCCAAAGCAGTTGTCACGAATGTTGTCACGAATACGGATGCTGCACCGTCGGCGATCGCAGACCCTCTACCAGAGCGATCGCCCTCTTCCGCACAACTGCTTCTAGCGCTACACACCCTGTTGAGCAAATACCACATGCGTCTGGAACTCGTTCCGTATCCCAATCTTCAAGCCTTGCAAACCGCTCTGATTTCAAAAGATGTGCATACCGCCTGTGTGGTATCGAGACATGAAACTATCAGGGAGTTGCCCCAACCCCCTTGCTCTGATGAGCAGCCACGTTACCATCTCCAGACCCGTATCCACCGTCTCTACGAGATTATGCAGTCTGAGCTGCCATCGACTGTGGCACACCTGTCCTACGTCGAATCAGTTAGCGCGACCGCAAACTCGTCTATCAGCATCGATCCGCATGAGGTTAAGTTATGACCTGGCTCTATATCGCAGCAGGAGTCGTTTTGTATGTCAAAATGCTCGTTTTTCCGAATCCGGCAGTCGACTTGGCCGATCTTTCGATTGTCGAGTCAGTTGTCCAAGATAGCGGCGTGACCAATGCCGTGTCGGGCATCATTTTTAGAAATCGACTGTACGACACCATCTTTGAGGTTGTAGTGTTTACACTCGCCATCATGGGCGTGCGGTTTCTGCTTGCGAATGAACAACCCTCATGCACCATCTACCAATTTACCGACCACCCCTCGATCGTTTTGGCGCGATTAGGAGCAACCATCGCCGCGCTGGTCAGCATCGAGCTAGCAATTCGAGGGCATCTAAGCCCCGGAGGAGGGTTTGCGGCGGGCGTTGCTGGAGGAACGGCGATCGGTCTGGTTGCCATCACCTCATCATCCAAATGGATGGAATCTATCTATCAGCGCTGGCATGCCGCAACTTGGGAGAAGGTTTCAGTTCTAATTTTCATTTTGCTGGCGGTTCTGACCCTCGTTGGGGTGGAATTACCGCATGGAGAATTGGGCGCACTGGTCAGCGGTAGCTGGATTCCGCTGCTCAATATTCTTGTTGCCGTCAAAGTTGCGTTGGGGTCGTGGGCTGCTATTTTAGTCTTTATTCGGTATCGGGGCTTGTTGTAAGCTCGTTATGATATTACAGCCGAACCATCGTGCTAATCCTCTATTCGCTGACTGCCTTAATCCCGATCGCAACCGTTTTTTTCTTGCTGGTGATTGCCAGGCGACCGGCTGGTCAAGCCATGCCAATCGCTTATTTGGTGACCGTCAGTATCGCTCTGGCGGTTTGGCGCGTTCCGTGGGCGCAAGTCGCTGCGTCTAGCGTTCAGGGATTAGTGGCCGCGGTTGAAATTCTTTATATCGTCTTTGGGGCTATTTTGCTCCTCAATACTCTGCAAGAATCAGGTGCGATCGCCTCTATTCGCCAAAGTTTACTGGGCATCTCGCGCGATCGCCGCGTGCAAGTCATTATCATTGCTTGGCTGTTTGGTAGTTTTATTGAAGGCGCATCAGGATTTGGCACCCCCGCCGTGATTACAGTTCCGCTGCTAGTTGCAATTGGGTTCCCAGCGATGGCAGCCGTGATTGCGGCGCTCATTATTCAAAGCACACCTTCTACCTTCGGTGCGGTTGGGACACCCATTATCATTGGGGTTGATGCAGGCTTGGGAGGTGTGCCAGCAGTAGAACAACAGCTTACAAATTTGGGCCTTACTCAGTCTGAGTATCTCTCTACCATTGGGCAATGGGCTGGCATCTTTCACGGGATAATTGGCACCTTTTTACCACTGGTATTAATCATGGTAATCACCGCGGGGTTTGGGGCTCGCAAATCGATCAGTGATGGACTCATTGCCTGGAAATTTGCTCTCTTTGCTGGACTAGCGTTTACCATTCCCTATACGCTAACTGCACTATTAATAGGCCCCGAATTTCCAACCTTGATTGGCGGGCTAGTCGGGTTAGGAATTGTGGTTCCAGCCGCACGTCGTCAGTTTTTGGCCCCGCAACAAATCTGGGACTTTCCGCCTGCTGAACAGCGGCCAGACAGCGGTTCGGAGCGGCAAATTCAACCCAATCAGCAGCAAATCCCTTCGATGTCAGCACGCACAGCATGGCTGCCATACGTGCTGTTGGGCTTTATTCTGATGCTGACGCGCTTTGAGTTTCTGCCAATTCGCGGTTGGCTCCGGTCGGTGACTCTGACCTGGAGCAATATTTTTGGGACTGAGGTTACAGCGACCATGCAGCCTCTATACTTGCCCCCCACTGTATTCATCATGGTGATTGTCATCACCTTTTTTATGCATGGCATGAAACCTCCTGCGATGCGACGGGCTGTCTCCCGAGCTGTGCCAATGTTGCAAAAAACGGCGTTAGCACTGGGCGCAGCCGTACTGATGGCGCGGGTATTTATCAACTCAGGGGTCAACACGTCGGGGCTCGACAGCATGCCACTGACCCTGGCGAGTGGCATGGCTGCCCTCGCAGGACAGACCTGGCCCTTCTTTGCTCCGTTTGCTGGCATGATTGGTTCATTTGTGGCGGGTAGCGTCACGGTCAGCAATCTGATGTTTTCGCTGTTTCAGTTTGGGGTTGCATTACAGATTGGCGTGCCGACGGTCGTTGTGTTGGCGTTGCAATGCGTGGGTGCCTCCGCAGGCAACATCATTTGTGTCTCTAATATTGTGGCCGCTGAGGCCACCGTTGGAGTAGTCGGTCGCGAAGGGGTGTTAATTCGCAGGGGGCTCATTCCAACGCTGTATTATCTAATTTTTGCAGGAGTGCTAGGAGCTTTAGTGTTGCTGCTCCCGACCGCTCTGACTTCTTTACTCAACTAGAGAATGATGTCTGGTTCAAACTCAAACGCATCCCGCTATATGGCAATCCCAGATGGGTTGTGAGCGGTGGGGCGGGCGGTGCCCGCCCCACCGCTCAAACACAATTCACAAGCGATTTAGGATCGCTATATCTCGACAAATCTTCCTCTAGTGATTGACGAGCTAGATCGTTTATGCCGATAGTGGTTGTATCGATGCAATGCCCTCACACCCGGCAGGCAGACAATTATGCAAACGTTTCTAACCTTTGCTTTTGACGCTGTTTTTCTCACAGGATCTGGCTATCTTTTCACTGGCTTCATCCTGGGTTTGGTCAATTTGTGGCATCGGTCACATCCAGACATCGCAGCACCATTACAACCCTCCAATCAGACTCCTTACCCATTAACCCCGGTGAGCGCGATGCCGATCGATAAAATTATCGAACAGGCTACCCGCCAGAGAGAATATGAGCCGATTGATAGCAGTCTAGAAAGGTAATGCGCTGAAAACAGAAGCGCTGAACTTTAACGAGATTTATAACCCTGACAGTCGAACCGTGTACGGGATTTCCTCGATGGGCACATTATTGCAGTCCCAGTCAGCATACCGAAGCTGTAACCGCTGTTCTCCGGCGTATTCTGCCAACCTGCCGCTATACAGTTTGGCATCCGTGCCCAGGCTTTGAATTCGGACTTTGCCGTTGAAGACCGTAGCGCGGGCGAGGTAAATCACCAGGTCATCTCGGGACGGACGATTAACCGTGGTGCTTGCAGTTAGGTGAGCTAACCCCCGCTCATCTATTTCTTGAACGAGGGCGATCGCAGTATTGCGAATGCCACGAATGGCGACGATGTTGGCGGCAACAGCCATCGTGATATTCACCCCGTCGTCGGTGAGGATAGAGTTTTTTGATAAAAATTGAAAATTTTGTTCTCCCAGATCACTGCGAATGCGGCGATGAATTAAATTATTGGGGTGATAGTGGGTAAGGGT
>DBGGTD010000367.1:0-6753 GCA_051162585.1 Elainellaceae cyanobacterium | reverse complement strand
TCGATCGCTTAGTGCTGACGACTATCAGGCGGCTCAACAGCGCGGGTTTGCGCTCAAAGAAATTGCGGTCGCGCTCGAAGGAATCGCGATCGCCGTTCACCCTGACCTAGATGTCCCCGGGCTGACGCTGAATCAATTGAACGACATCTACACCAAGCAAATTACAAACTGGAGCCAAGTAGGTGGCCCCAATTTGGCGATTGTTCCCTATTCTCGACGTGAGGAGGGCGGAACCGTTGAATTCTTCATTAGCAATATTCTTGGTGGCGCAGATTTCAGCAATAGCGTTCAATTTCTACCCACAACGACAGAAGCATTGCGAGCTGTCTCATCTACTCCTGGCGGAATTTACTATGCATCAGCTCCCGAGATCATCGGGCAGTGTACCACAAAGCCATTGCCCATTGGCATACAGCCCAACCAGTGGGTAGCCCCGTATCAAGAGCCGCTCGTACCGGCCTCCCAATGCCCCTCTCAACGCAATCAAATTAATACCGCCGTGTTGCAAAGCGGAGCGTATCCAATTACGCGCCGGTTGTTTGTCATTGTCAAAGTCAATGATCAAATTGACCAGCAGGCTGGGGAAGCTTACGCAACCCTGCTTCTTTCGAATGAAGGTCAAGAATTGCTAAATCAAGCTGGCTTTGTGCAGATTCGCTAATCAAACAGTCTCTATCGACAGGCTAGGCTTGAACCTTCGAGATAGATTCGGCAGGCAAACACAACAAATTGTCACCATAGGTTTGAATCAACCCTTTCTGACGGAGCTTGCCCATCAGTCGAGTGACTGTCACTCGCGTTGAGCCAATGGCACTGCCAATCTGAGCATGGGTTAGTACCCAGGGTAAGCAATATCCGACTTCACAGGGTTCTCCATATTCTTCGATGAGAAGCGTTAGAAAGCCGAGCAACCGATCAATGGTGCGGCGCTGCCCCAATGTGCTAAGCCAGAGCAACTTTCGCTGATGCTGGTAGCGAAATGCATCTAGCACTTCTCGACGAAAATGGGGCCAATTGTCTAAATCATGCCAATACATCCAGATCACAGAGGTCTGGTCAACGTGGGCAAAGCTCTGAAGCGTAAAGGGAGACTGAGCCACAATTTCAAATGGTTGTCCGGCGCCAACAAATCCCAAAAATGCTTCTTCAGAATTTAAGCTCGATAGCCGAGACGCATTGCTAGGCGTAGTTGCGCTCACCTGTGCCTCACCCACCAGCCTAACCGAACCTCGCTGAACGAGATATAACAATCCGGGGCGGGCAGGCACCTTTTCATCTTTGCTAAAGATTCGACATCGATAGTGTTCCTGGGCCCAGTCAATAATTCGCTGCCAGGTTAGGAACGGTCGGGATGAGTCTGATTGGGGAGATACTGAGTACATAGGAAGAGAGGGGTTGATCAGTCGAGACTTCGTGAACAGAAAGGGGGCAAGTTGAAGCCAAGAAATCTGACAAGCTTTGTAGCAAAACAGGTTTCAATTAAAACTCAAAATCAGCGTATCGTTTATCCGCGCTTAGTAAGGTAAGGAAAATTACGTAGCTGTGTTAATTTGAACACACTTTGACACGGCAAGTTCGGAGCTTCTTTGGAAAAATTTACAATCTTGAGCCAAGGCTGAAAAATACTCGAATTGAATGGCATTGGGTTTATTCCAAACGTGACCTCCGTAAACTAGAACACAAAATATGCCTTAAGTAAATTTGCTGACATCCTTTAGATGATTTGCCTCGGTTTCTACCTGTGATATTTTGATTGATCCCGCGCTATTTTCAATCCGGTCTTGGCTTCAGCAAACCTTTTATGATGCCGTTCTATCGACCTATCCGAATTTGGAACCTGGGGCAGCATCTGAATCTCGGATGCTTAAATCGTCGCGCCGACTCCACATTGACCCGTTTAGCGTTCCTGTGAACAGGCTGAAAGACTCCAAAAACCTCTGCTATGTTTCCGCGATCGCCTTTAAACTGGCAAATCTGGTGAAAAACTCGCCACTAGAATTAGCTCAGAGATTAATAGCGCTCCTTTCTGATGCTGACGCCCCGATACGCATCAGCGCCCTGGCAGAATCATCAACTATCTGGCGACACACGCATGTAACCTTAATGGACTCTGGATGGATTTATGTGCAAATAGGCGATCGCGGACTTGTTGAATGGCTCACACTCCTTACGAATCCGCTGCTTGACTCGGGCGATCGCCCGACGATTATCCGCAAAACCCAAGACCGATTGCCTGGTTTTGCTGGATATAATAGCGAACTTTTCCAGAAATCAAACAATCTGTTGGAAATTCAATACATCCATGCTCGATGTTGCTCTCTACTAAAATTGGGCGATCGCGAGCGGTTAATTCATTTGAATTCAGTCCACAATGCGGCCTCATCCCCATCCCCCGACCACGAACTCAATCACAACGACATACACATTGTTGATCCCACTCCTCTTCCTTGGCTCAATGCAGATAGGACGTTGCGGTTTGATCATCCTGCCGAACGAGCATTGATGATTCGCTTAATAGCGACCTGGGATAGCCTACATGATTGTTCACTATCTCATCCTCCATCGCAGCCAAAAGTCTACATGAAGCTAGCTCACCAGCTTAGCCAAGAGTTCCAAACGTTTTATCAAACCTGTCGTATGTTCGGTGACGAGACAACGAATGACCTAAGCCGGGTGCAGGCTCGACTCGGAATCACGCTTGCAACCCAACGAGTCTTAAGGGTGATCCTAGAAAATCGATTGGGGGTCAGTGCTCCCGCAGCGCTATAGAAATTTTCTGCGATAGGGGGTGACAGGATATTTTCAGTATGATATGGTCTAAATGTGTGAGGAGCGAACCAGCAAGGGCATCGAGACGAAACACGGCCAGTCGTCGATGCCCTTTCTGATGTTTAAATCGATTAGCTTGAAATCGATTGGCTTGAAATCGATTGGCTTGAAATCAATTTAAAGTGAATCGGTTCCTAGTAATCCCACCTGAGTGATTACAGGGCCATTACAATAAGAATTCTTCAATCGCTCGTGCAACCCCATCATTCTCTACATCGGGTGCGACCCACGTTGCTTTAGCCTTGACTTCGCTGGGTGCATTGCCCATCGCCACCCCAATTCCCCCATATTCAATCATTTCAACGTCGTTAAAGTTATCACCGACGGTCATCACTTGGCTGGGTTGAAGTCCTAGCATGGTTTCAGCAAGGTATTGTACTGCTACTCCTTTATTGACTAAGGGGTTGGCTGCCTCGAAGAAGGTCGCAATTGATTTAGTAAAGTACAATTCTGCTGGCGTATATTGCTGGCGTAGTGACGATAACACATGATCAATTAAGCTAATGTCGTCGCTCAGGGCTAAGACTTTGGTGGGTTCCTGAATTAATGCGCGACGCAGATCGCCGACAACAATCGGTTCAACGCCAGAACGTTCAGCATATTCCTGCGTTTCAGAGGTGATTTCGCGAACGTAGAGCTGGTCGTCAATATAAAAATGAATCGACAGCAAATGATTTAATTCGAGCTGCTCAAAATGCTCAAGCAGCTCGGTTGCGACGGTTTTGGAAACTGCCCAATGGCGATAAATGGTTGAGGTGTGGGGGTCTTTAATCAACGCACCTTGGTAGGCCAGCAGCGGCAGGGTCGAGCCGACGTCATGATAGAACCGCAGAGCAGATCGATACATTCGCCCCGTGGCGATCGCCACCTGAATCCCTTTCGCTTGAGCCGCTTGAATGGCACGTTTTACGACTGGCCGAATTTGATTAGATTCTCCAGCAAGGGTGCCATCGATATCTAAGACGAGAAGGCGAATATTGGAGTGATTCATGGTGAATTGAAATCCGGTGAATTGAAAGCCTCTGAGAAGAGCCCAAATTAGATGCCGTGATCGAGTTCATTACTGAGGGTAGCAGCCTGAGTCGTGAAGTGGGCCAGGTCAAGACTTGGGATAAGCAAGACATTAGAGATTTTAGTTCGGTTTTGCCTGATTTTTGCCAAATTGGGGCTGAGACACCGCTCTACAGCACCGTAGTTTCCGTGATAGCCTTTGGGCTATGACTGAGGCACGAAATCGACGTAAAGCAAGTTACCACGTCCTAATTGCAACACTTTGGCTAACTTTATTGGTACTGGCAGCAAAAGTATGGGCAGGATGGGCAGCACAATCACTGAGTTTATTAGCAGAGTCATTACACACCCTGATTGATGGCGTTAGCGTCATGCTGAGTCTCATCACAGTGTCGTCCCCCTATCGATTTTCAAGTCGAGACGTATCGGGGCACAGCCGACAAGAAACAGCGATGATTTTGGGGCTGACCGCGTTTTTGGGGTTTACTGGATTCAGCTTACTCATACTCTCGATTCAGCAACTCGAATTGACTAGTAACTATTTAAGCGCACTTTTTCCAGTGCAGATTGGCTTGCCCTTGGTGCAACTCTTTGGGGTAATTGTCGCAGTCAGCTTTTGTCTAACCATTTTTGTCCGCTACGAAGCCGGTGTATTAGAAAGCGGAGCCTTGCGGCTTAATGCTCACCAGCTTCTTCGTCATGCGTGGCTGACGTTGCTGGTTTTTATTGCGCTGGTTGGAATTTGGCTCGGCTACGCCTGGGTTGATCCGTTGCTAGCTCTCCTGCTAGTGGTGCTGATCATTCCCGGTTTTTGGCGGATTTTATGCTGGCATCTGCCATTATTTGTGCGTCAGGTGGCGATCGCTCCCGAAGCCATCATTCAAATCGTCAAGCAAATTGAAGGCATCAGCCACTGCTATCAGATTCGATCGTGGGGCATCGTTGGGCGTCAGGTTGTTGTGGAAATGAGGCTGACGATTCATGCAGAATTGACGGGGATGGCTCCTTTGATCGCAGAAAAAATCGAGGGGCGAATTCGAGAAAAATATGGCCCCGTCAATGTTCGTCTTCAAATTGATGACCGTCATCCGACCTCATCTCAAATGCTCAATGGTAAAAATTTGCATGTATCTCTAGATTTGAACGATAAGCCAGATTGGAACTGAAGGGTACAATCAGGATATGGGAAAATCTTCAAACCACACTCCTCCATTGTTCATTCTGGTGGATGGACATTCCTTGGCATTCCGGTCATATTATGCCCATGCAAAAGGCCAAGATGGCGGCTTGCGCACCTCTACGGGCATCCCGACCAGCGTGTCTTATGGGTTTCTCAGATCTTTGCTCGACATGCTGGAGGCCGAGCAGCCCGATTATGCAGCCGTGGCGTTTGACCTGGATGCTCCGACGTTTCGTCATGAGGCTGATTCTACGTATAAAGACGGTCGCGTCGAAGCGCCAGAAGACTTTTTCCCTGATCTGGAAAATCTGCAAACCATTCTCAAAGCGTTTAATCTGCCCGTACTTGCCGTTGAAGGGTTTGAGGCGGATGATGTGCTGGGCACTGTTACCCGACGCGCCAGTGAGGCGGGCTTTCAGGTCAAAATTTTGAGTGGCGATCGCGATCTCTTTCAGCTTGTTGATGCTGATAAACAGGTGTCAGTGCTGTACTTGAGCAGCGCGTTTGGTCCGCGTGGCAACTCAGGCGCCATGGAAATCGGCCCCCAGCAGGTTGAAGAAAAGATGGGCATTGTGCCAGCTCAAGTCGTTGACTATAAAGCCTTGTGCGGCGATTCGTCCGATAATATTCCGGGTGTGAAGGGCATTGGCGCAAAAACAGCCGTTCAGCTTCTGAGCGAGCATCACTCCCTAGAGGGGATTTACAACGCAATAGAACAGACCAAAGGCGCTGTCCGCAAAAAATTGGAAGCAGGTCGAGAAAGTGCCCTCCACTCGCAATTCATGGCGCAAATTCACTTAGACGTGCCTCTTGATATCGAGCTTAACGATTGTAAGCTCAAGGGCTTCGATCCTGAGGCCGTAGCATCTCTCTTGCAACATCTTGAATTTCGGCAGTTTATCAATCGCTTGCCCAAACTCCAGCGCGTATTCGGCGGCAATATCTCGGCAGATGAGATTGCAGCCATTTCCGATGGCAAACCCGCTCCCGATTATGATGATGATGATCTCTGGTTTTTTAGCCCAGACGATACCGATGCCAGTCAACGGGTGCTCAAAGCCACTATTACGCCTACCATCATTGACACACCTGAAAAGCTTGAAACGCTCGTCAAAACTCTCCAAGGATGTACTAATCCTGATATGCCGGTTGCGTGGGATACGGAAACGAGCGCGCTAGATCCGAGAGATGCCAAATTAGTGGGAATTGGCTGCTGCTGGGATACCGCTCTTAATGATATTGCCTATATCCCAATTGGGCATCACACTGGCAAAAATCTGGATCTTTCTCTCGTTTTAGATACGCTCCGTCCGATTTTAGAGAGTGACCAATATCCCAAAGCATTTCAAAATTGCAAATTTGATCGACTCGTTTTGCGGGCTCAGGGCATCCATATTCAAGGGGTTGTGTTCGATCCTATGCTGGCAAGCTATGTGATTAATCCTGAAGCAAGCCACAACTTAGGCGACTTGGCACTCCGCTATCTCAACCTCGCCACTCAGAGCTACAGCGATTTAGTGCCAAGAGGTAAAACCATTGCTCATTTAGACATCGAGTCAGTTGCAGACTACTGCGGCACTGATGTGTATACGACGTTTCATCTCGTTCCTAAACTTCGGGCAGAATTAGAGGCCATTCCTAGATTACAGAAGCTATTCAGAACGGTCGAATTGCCGCTAGAAGCCGTTTTGGCAGATATGGAATACCAAGGCATTCGGATTGACCAAGAGTAT
>DBGGTD010000366.1:0-4272 GCA_051162585.1 Elainellaceae cyanobacterium | reverse complement strand
TCGAAGCTAACGGTTAGATTCTCAATGTCTAAGATTTTGTCGTTCACGATTTACCTCTGCATCAAGATTTTGAGGCTCTGGGTCGGCGTCTGGGTCAAAACTTGGATGAGTCTGCTTGGGGTTTCTTCGATTGATCAGAGCGCGAATCTGATCGACCGCTCGAAACCGCAACCAACCAATGATGCCGTCAGGTAGCACGGTAACCACGATCAGGAACAAAGCTCCCTGGAAAAACAGCCAGAATTCTGGAAACTTTTCGCTGAGGAGGCTTCCGGCAAAGTTGACCAGCACTGCGCCAAATATCGGCCCCACCAGCGTTGCTCGACCCCCTACGGCGACCCAAATTACCATTTCGATAGATCGCCCAATTGACATTTGCTCTGGGGAAATGATGCCAGACTGCACGGTGTATAGTGCTCCAGCAACTCCAGCGATCGCCCCCGACATGGTAAACACCAACACCTTAAACAGGGTGGGGTTATAGCCCGAAAACCGCATTCGACTTTCGTCATCGCGGATGGCAATGAGGACCCGCCCAAAGCGCCCGCTCGTTAGCCAGCGGCACAGCACATATATCAGTGCCAACACAATCACGGTGGCAACATAGAACGCAAATTGCGCTCCATCAGACCCGGCTGGAACTCCAAAGATTTGGTCAGTATTGGTTTTAAGACCATTGGTGCCATCAAACAGTTCTTGCTGACTGTTGAAAAAGTTGAAAAAGACAACCAGTGCAGCTTGGGTCAAGATCGAGAAATAGACGCCTCGGATGCGGTTGCGAAACACTAAATAGCCGAGCAGACCCGCCGCGATCGCCGGAACTGTAAACAGGGCGATCGCAGCAAACGGGAATGAGTGAAACGGAGCCCAAAACCAAGGCAACTCATCGACCCCATAGAGCCTAAAAAACTCCGGGATTTGCCCCTCCGGGAGCTGAAGCTTGATGTGCATCGCTAGGGCATAACCGCCCAACGCAAAAAAGATACCATGCCCCAAGCTGAGCAGTCCCGTATATCCCCAAATCAGGTCAATCCCTAGTGCGGCAATTGCCAACGCTAAAAATCGCCCAAGTAGATTGAGGCGAAACTCAGACAGGAGAGCAGGCATAAGGAAGATCAGCACTGCGGCGACAGCCAAAATCAGCACTGCTTCAACCAGGAGCGATCGCCGTTGATGCTGTTTGAGTCGTTGAATTCTACCCACTGTCTCTACCGCCATGCCATCTCCTTAAGCATCCACTGTTCGACCTTTCTGCGGGAACATCCCTCCGGGACGCACCTGAAGAAACGCGATAATTAGCGCAAAAACTAGCACCTTTGCCATGCTTGACTGGGCAAAAAATTCAAAAAACTGTTGCAGCGGTGTCAACCAGGTGGCGCCTGCTTGAATGGCGGGCAAGATCAGTAGCAGCATTTTTCCTGACCCAATCAAGTAGCTAAATGTACCAATTGCCAGGGCTGCAACGATGCTGCCAACCAGTTTGCCAACCCCCCCGACCACAACCACCATAAACGCATCGACAATGTAGCTACCACCGATGTTTGGACCCACAGGCCCTAGCAGGGTGATGGCACATCCGGCAATGCCCGCCAACCCGGAGCCCAGGGCAAACGTAATGGCATCTACCTTTTGAGTCGGAATCCCTAGACAGGCGCTCATGTTCCGATTTTGGGTGACTGCACGAATTTTTAAGCCCCAAGACGTACCGTTCAAGAACCAATAAATTCCGGCGACGCACAAAATGGTCAGACTAATAATAAACAGGCGCGTGTAGGGAAATACGAGCGTTGTTCCAAAGGAAATTTGCCCCGTCAGCCAGCTCGGGCTTGAGACACTGATGTTTTGTGGACCAAACCACTCCTTGCTAATCAAGGCTTGTTCTGCCTGATTGAGCAGCATGCCCGCTGTCAGAGCAATGCCAATCGACAAGATTGACAGAATGGCGATCGCCCAGTTTTGGACCCCTTGCCAGTTAGCAAAGCGTTTAAGCACCCATTGCCCCCCCAAAAACAGCAGGCCAAAGAGGGCAATGCCAATCACCATCGCTGTGTTCACACTGCGCACAAATTGAATCAGAATTAAGCTGACTCCCCACGTCGCCAAGAGAGTTTCGAGGGGACGGCCATACAGGAATCGAACCACAGTCCGTTCTAGCAGCAAGCCCACCAATGCTGCTACTAAAAATGCAACGGGTAGCGCTGCAAAAATATAAAAGTCTGAGAGGGGTTCTAGATAGTTTTTGAAGCTGGCCTGAACGACAAATGTTGCATAGGCGCCTAGCATCATTAATTCGCCGTGAGCCAGATTAATCACGCCCATAAGACCAAAAACGATTGCTAGTCCCAAGGCTGCAATCAGTAACACCGACCCCGTATTAATTCCGTTAAAGATGACATCGAGCAGCCACTCTATAAACACATCCGTCCCCTTCTCAATCTCATAAAATATGGGGATAAGAAACAGGAATGACAACCCAATCCCTTATCCCCGCTGGCATCACGTTAGATTTAGATCTAGCTTTCTACCTCGTACTGACCACCCTTGCTAGGATCAGACCAGTCGCAGGCTAGCCCTTGTGTTTCGGGCACATATTGGTTCCATGGTTGCGGATCAATCGGACCTTCAGTAGACCACACAACATCAAACAAACCATCATCTCTCACCTGACCAATCCGAACGGTCTTAGACAAGTGATGATTCGCATTCATCGTCACAGGCCCTTCTGGCGCAGCAAACTCTTGGCCATAGGCGGCCATACGCACGGCCTCTAAGTCATCGGCTACACCTGCTTGCTCAACTGCTTGCTTCCAGATGTATACCATGATGTAAGCGGCTTCCATGGGGTCGTTCGTGACCCGATCGTCTCCATATTCAGCCTTAAAGTCAGCTACCCACTTTTCATTTTCAGGCGTTTCAACAGTCTGGAAGTAGTTCCACGCTGCATAGTGATCAACCAAAAACTCAGGACCAATCTGACGAACTTCTTCTTCTGCCACACTGACCGACATGATCGGATATTGGTCAGGGCCTAAACCAGCCCCTTGCATCTGCTTGAAGAAGGCGACGTTGCTGTCCCCATTGAGGCTGTTGAAGATCACGCCACCCTCTGGCAACGCAGATCGAATCTTGGAAATAATGGACGTAACTTCGGTATCGCCTAGTGGCAAATAGTCTTCTCCAACGACTTCTCCCCCAATCGCAGCAAGCTGTTCTTTGATGATGGTGTTTGCCGTGCGAGGGAACACATAATCAGAGCCAACTAAAAAGAATTGAGTCCCCTTATTGTCGATCAGCCACTGGACGGCGGGCTCGATTTGCTGGTTGGGAGCCGCTCCTGTGTAGAAAATATTCTTCGAGCATTCTTGGCCTTCGTATTGAACCGGATACCACAGCATGTGATCCTTTGATTCAAACACAGGAAGAACGGCTTTACGACTAGCAGATGTCCAGCAACCGAAGATGGTTACTACTCCGTCTTGGTCAATCAGCTTTTCAGCCTTTTCAGCAAACGTATCCCAGTCTGAAGCACCATCTTCTTTGATGACTTCGATCTGCTTGCCGAGAATGCCGCCCGCATCGTTAATTTCTTTGATTGCCAATTCTTCGGCATCTACTACGGTCGTTTCGCTGATGGCCATCGTGCCACTGAGAGAGTGGAGGATGCCAACTTTGATGGTGTCACCACCGCTAGATGCTGCCGCATCATCAGCGGGCGCATCTGCTGCTTCGTCTCCACCGCCGCTTGCACAGGCCTTCAATAGAATGCTGGTTCCCAACGCTGCAGAACCGTAGATCAAAAATTTCCGTCGCCCAAATAATCGTGTCATGTAAGTTAAAACTCCTCGCTTGAGAGGCAGGCTTAAAATTCAACGCATTTTTTCAATTACGGAGAGATATTATGACTTGGATCACAGGAAGAATGTGTTTTAAGATACAAAACGCCTCTGAAACGATAAGTTTGTCAACTTTCTACAGAAACGCTCTTCAGAGACGCCTGGTCGCGGATACTTGGCTGCACCTTAGGGTTCATGTGGAGTGCGATGAATTGAATGATCTGAGTCAGCCCGTCCTGAGTTTTGAGATTGGAGAAAACAAACGGTTTGTCGCCCCGCATTTTTTGGGTGTCGCGCTCCATAACGCCAAGGTCAGCTCCGACCGTCGGTGCTAAATCAATTTTGTTGATGATCAGCAAATCAGACTTGGTAATCCCAGGCCCTCCTTTGCGGGGAATTTTATCGCCAGCCGCCACGTCGATCACATAGAGAGTGAGAT
>DBGGTD010000365.1:0-8537 GCA_051162585.1 Elainellaceae cyanobacterium | reverse complement strand
GCTTACCGCAGGAATTTTGTGTGGGTTTATCATCAGCATTCGCCCGACTAGCCTGTTGTTTGCCGTTACCATCTTTCTCTATGGCGTCGTCACCTATCGTCGACAAGCGGTGTATTTGCTGCTAGGAGGAACATCAGCTCTACTCAGCGTCGCTTGGAATGTCTACTACTTTGGGTCAGGGTCAATCGTAGGCGGTTATTCTCGCCAGTTCGATGTTGGAGCCTCATCCTATGATCTGAGTCTTAGCTATGTCTCCGAAGCATTCGCCGGACTGCTTGTGAGCCCCAGCGAGGGCTATTTGATCTTTGCCCCTGTGGCGATATTTGCAGGTTTGGGGGCCTATCAGGTGTTTCAGCAGCGCTCAGACCCAGATGAGCATCTCATAGGGGCGTTGACTCTAGCATGCCTTATTTTATTCATTCACTATTGTTTTTACGTCCCCTGGACGGGCGGCAGCGGCTCCTACGGGCCTCGATTTCTCAGCGACACATTGCCCGTTGTCGGGCTGCTCATCTGCTATTTCCTGGCCCACTTCATCGAACGGCGATACTACCAAACCAATCAATTTTGGACGGGGCTTCTTGTCTTGTTTTTAGCTTGCTATGGCATGGGGTTCTCAATTCAAGCAGTCGGTGCATTCAGCGATACATCATGGGGGACTGTGCCTGTTCCGCTCAACTACAATAAAACCCGTGTTTGGCACCTGACCGACAGTCGCATTGTTCGTCATGCCCGATCGATTATCTCAGAAGTAAATCCCCCAATTGGTAACAAAGATAAATATCTCAAAGACTTTCACGGCACCCTCACCGCTGTCACGAAGATTGATAAACAAAGTCGAGACAAACTTCCGCCCGAAATTCCAATTGTTGGGAAAGCTGGAAGCCGGATCGTATTGGCCGCAGATTTAGAGAATATAGGCACAGTATCTTGGTATGGCTATCAATATGCACTAGATAGGGGGGAAGCACAGGTTCGAGTTGGGTTTGTGAAACCCGATAAGACGTGGATAGAGCTCAAGTCTGACAGCCGACTCTATATTTCGTCTACGGTTCAGCCTGGCGAACAGACAGAGGCTATTGGGCTAGTGCAACTCCCCAATCAACCAGGCAATTATCAAGTAACATTCAATCTAGTTGCCCATCGGCTGACTCGGTTTTCGGGGGATGCGCTCCAGCCAGATTATAGTGTACTGATAGAGGTAAAGTAGCGATTTGTGCCTCTCCCCCATGACAAATCTCTCTATATAGTCCTACGGACTCAGGTTTGTGTGGTCGCTGTTTCCTCTTCGAGAAGCACAAGCATCTATACTGCTAGATTAAATCTGCGTGGTTTTCAATGAATGTTTGCACTGCCTGGAAGTACCTAGCTCCTCCTAATTCGGCAACATTGTTGTGAGTTGCACCGGGAATTAGCAAAAGTTGTTTGGGGTCTGGTGCAGCCTCATAGAGACTGTGACTCATCTCAACAGGAACCGTCCGATCACCCGTCCCGTGAATGAACAAACTCGGTACTTGAAATCCTGAATCGGGTTTGCTCCCAGTCGATTGGACTTTTTCAATCGAATTAAAATGCTGGGTCAAAATCCAATTAATAGGAAACAGCGTCTTGAGATTTCTATCTACCATGTCTTGAATTGACGTGAATGTACTCTCGACAATCACACCCGCCGCATCGGGATAGCGAGATACCAGGTCAAGGGCGATCGCCCCTCCTAAGGATTGCCCATAAACCACAATGGCGGCGGGCGCAATCTGGCGAGTCTCGGTGAGATAGATCCACGCGGCTTCAGCATCCTGATACACGCGGGTTTCATTAGGAAATATGTCAGTGCTGCGTCCATAGCCTCGGTAGTCTATCAGCAGTACCGACACCCCCATCTGATGGAACCGCGCAGCACGATTCACCATGTCGCCAATGTTGCTAGCATTGCCATGAAAGAACAGCACCGTTGGAGCGGATGCTTTGTTAGCAGGAATCCACCATCCATGAAGGCGATCGCCATCTACTGAGAGCCAAACCTCTTCATAAAATAGTCCCGCGTCGATAGGTGTTGATTTTAAGTCGCCAGGGGGGAAGAAAATCAGGCGAGTTTGCCCGACACGAAACCCCAACCCCAACCCTACATAGGCGATCGCCAAGCAACTTATTCCAATGAGTCCATATCGAATCAGCAGATCGGGGGTCGTTTGACGAATCGGCATATATCTAAGTCACCCTCACAACAGTTCCGGTTGTGCACCAAGTCTTGAGGAGTAAGCTGAAACACCGCATTGGGAGTTCCTGCGGCTGCCCAAATGACTTCGTATTGAAGTAAATCTTCGTCGATGAGTGTTTCAATCGGTTCTTTCCCGATAACTAATTTCGCTCTGGAATTGCAAGACGGATACCCAGTGCGATAAATAGACTGCCTGTTAACGAATTGAGAAAGGTCGAAAAACTAGCATGATCACGGAGGCGATCGCCCACCAAACTCACGACTACTGCAACAACCATCAGCCATAGCGATGAAAGAGTCGCAATGACAGCGCCTAGACCAATGAACTGCAAGGGTACCCATCCCTGCCCCGGATTGACAAACTGAGGCACAAATGCCAGGAAAAATAGCGCTGCTTTGGGATTCAGCAGGTTTGTAAATATGCCTTGATAGAAAATTGTGGCGTTGCTTGAACGGGGTAGAGAGAGGAGTGCTGTTGAATGATGGCGATTCAAAATCGCTCGAACACCTAAATAAATTAGGTACATAGCCCCCACATATTTGATGATCAGGTAGGCGATCGCAGAGGTCATGAGAATCGCAGAAAGACCAATAGCCGCGGCTAGTGCATGTCCTAGATTGCCGACAAAGATACCAACGGCTGACAGGATTCCCGCTGATTGCCCTTGTCCTAAGCTGCGACCTAACACATAAAGGGTGTCAGGCCCGGGGGTAATTACAATTACCAGGGTAGCTATTAGAAAAACCGTAAAATCATGCCATTCTGACACCGTTGCGACCTCGCCTTGTGTAGACGACGCTAGTATAGTTGATTTAAGCTCATCTGAGAAAGGGCATGCGATATTGGAACGCATAAGTAAAATTGGGGACACGCTTTCCGCTGGGTTCAAGAATCGGCACAATTAAAGGATTAGGCTCAGACCGGAGACTGCCATGCATCTCGTTGGATTACGCTTAAGACCTGGACAAGATTTGAGGGGCGAATTGGATACGTTTGCTCATCAGCAAAGCCTACAGGCTGGCTGCATCGTGACCTGTGTGGGCAGTCTGACCCGAGCCGTCATGCGGTTTGCCAATCAGCCCCATGAAACCACCCACGAGGGACCATTTGAGATTATTTCATTGACAGGCACACTCTCAGTACATGGAAGCCATATGCACCTGGCGATCGCCGACTCAACGGGGCAAACTCTGGGGGGACATTTGCTGAAAGGTAGCTTGATTTACACCACGGCAGAAGTAGTCATTGGCATCGTCCCGGATGTAAGCTTTCGGCGCGAATATGACGCGCTGACAGGATATCGAGAGCTGACGATTTTTCCACACACTTAGGATCGAGGATTAAATAACCTACAGACGTGTCAGATGATGCCCTTAAAAGCATCATCTGACTTTCTCTACTGCAAGCGCTCACTTATGCATAAGACGTGGTGTAATGGTCAAACGTGAGATTGTAATTGGTGTTACCACTATACTGATAAACCTGGAGATAGTAGTCGCCCGATTGATGCACGCCAGAGATTTGCTCTGATAATGCACCGCCTCGAATTGAAGTACGCAGTACCTCGCCTGCATCAACTTGCTGGTTGCTATTCGTATCGCGGATGAGGCGAATATCTGCATCCGCCGTGAGGCCGCTGAGGCGAATGTTTGTCGCTTCATAAAACCCGAGCGAGAAGGAATATATGTCAGACGTATCAGCATTGTTGACATTGCCCGACAAGAGGCGATCGCCTGACAAGTTACCCACGCGCACTTCTTCAGCCACTAGATTGCTAGCACGTCCGCTGGTTAACCCTGTTACCGGCGTCGATGAAAAATCTAGGCTGTAATGGGCTGTGCCAGAACTGCCGGGAGCGTAACGCTCAGCTTGAGCAAAATAGGTGCCCGATGTCGCCCGATAGTTGATGGAATCATCACGGTTGCTGCCTCGACGAGAGCTGTCTAGCAGTCCAAACTGGCGATCGTTCGCATCAAACAGGCCGTTGCTGTTGACATCTCGAAAGAGTCGCAAGTCAACGTCATCGCCTGCGCTAATGTCATGCAGATTGAGGTTGATGTTGCGTGTACCCACAACGTCAAATTCAAATACATCAATCGGGTCATTGGCCGAAACGTTGTAACTATTGCGGCTGATCGGCGCAACTCCAAGCGTACCTACATCATATGTGGATGATAGATCAATACTATAGTTGGCTGCACCAAAGCTACCGGGGGAGTAGCGATTTACTCGTGCAAAGTAGGTACCAGCCGATGCATTGAGATAGCTGGCAGAATCGGTTGCGTTGCCAGCTCTAAACGAACCTGTTAAATAGGTATCACTGGCGTCTAAGACTCCGTTGCTGTTGCTGTCTCGATAAAGTCGGACATCGGCATCATCGCCAGCGCTGATATTGTGCAGATATAGGTTAATGTCGCGGGTATTATCTAGGCTAAATTGAAACACATCCGTTGGAAATGAAGGCGTCACCGAGTAGTTGTTGCGGCTAACGATAGAACCACTGAGAGCGCCAATATTATATTGAGTCATGGGGGGATCTCCTAAGTGTGATGTGAAGTGAATTTATTTGGGGCTTTGGGGGCTGGCGAAAGGGTTGCTTTTGCTCAACTGAAGCCAGAATATCCGCGAATCCCCAGGCAAATCGCCACACAGGCATGGGGGAAATCGTTGGTAAATTTCATACGTGCTGTGGGTAAATATGTGGGGTAACCCATCCTGATACACTCGATATGGGTTTACCCGTGCATCCAATGGGCAATTTGCTATGACACCCCTGCCCCCACCCCCCAACGAAGAATTTGCTGCTGCCGCGCAGAGCTGGAATCTTGATCAGCTCTACGTCGATCTGGCTGATGCCAAGGGCAAGCGGTTGACGAAAGTGGAAAAGCAGTATTTGCGGGGGCTGCTTTGCCATCACAGCCCCAATGAGATTGCCGAACACTTGCACGTCGCGAGCGATACGGTCCGAAACTATCTGTCTAAAGGGCTGTATCGCTATATCGAAGAAGTGCTCATCCGCCAGGAGCATGCCGATGCTCGTGTGAAAGATTGGAGTCGAGTGCCCCACCTGCTTGAACAAGTGGGATATCGTCGAGGTGCCGTGCCGTCTGTAGCTCCGATTGATGCTGAAGAAGGGCTGGCTCAAAATCTGGCTCAAAATCTGGCTCCATACCCGTCGGCATCGAGTGGTTCGTCTTCCTGGCAGGGCATTCCCGATGTGCCCGTCTTTTATGGACGCACTCAAGAACTCAGCACGCTCAACACCTGGATATCGACCAACCAGTGCCGACTCATTGCGCTGTTAGGCATCGGCGGCATTGGCAAAACAACGCTCGCCGCCTATTTAGCTCAACAGGCTCAAAACCAGTACGATGTGGTGCTGTGGCGATCGCTCCGCAGCCAGCCGACGATTAAGACCTTGCTCGACTCGCTGTTTCATGCGATTTCCTCGGTTAGTAGCGACGAGTCGCGGTCACCCGACTTCCAACTGCACCCGTTGCTTGAGGTCTTGCAACAGCGGCGTTGCCTAATCGTGCTTGAAGATATGCAGTTTATATTGCGGAGCGGCGAGTTTGCAGGGCACTATCAGCCTAATTATGAGCGGTATGCTGAACTGCTGCGTCGAGTCGGCGAGGTGGCTCATTCGAGTTGTCTTGTCGTGACGAGCTGGGAAAAACCCCTCGATGTGTCGATGATGGAAGGCTCAAATCGTCCGGTGCGATCGCTCCAGCTAGAGGGGCTTGGCGAGGCCAGTCGGTTGATTCTCCGCGAGAGGCAGCTTACCGATGAGGCGCTGTGGGATGAGCTGATTATGGCGTATCGCGGCAACCCGCTAGCGCTGAAAATTGTGGCGACGACGATTCAAGACTTGTTTGGCGGCAGCGTCGAGGCATTTCTCGACCAAAGCACATTCTTCCTAGGCGATCTGACCTATTTGCTGCATGAGCAGTTTCAGCGACTCTCAGATCTAGAGCAAGCCGTGATTGCCTGCCTATCTGCTGCTGGTGAGCCCCTTTCTTTGCCTCAATTGCGGCAGGTCATTCAAGTAAACGCGGCGTGGTCAGACTTGCTTAAGGCGTTGGAATCAGTTGGGCGGCGATCGCTCACCGAAAAGATTACATTTGCGGGCGAAACGCGATTTACGCTTCAGCCCATGGTCATGCGGTACGCTAAACGCCATCCCCCACCTGGGTGAATATTATGTGATCTGCATCAGGAATCCGGGTGATTTGTGCTGAAGCATAGAGTGACCCCAACGTGTTCCTGGTGTTTTTATGTTTCAACCTGGCACTCTGCTTCAAAACCGATATCAAGTCCTCGATACTTTAGGTCGAGGTGGCTTTAGTCAAACCTATGCGGTGAAAGATGGCAGCACGCTGAAAGTATTGAAGGTGTTAGTGGATGACTATGAAAAGGCGATCGCCCTGTTTCGACGCGAAGCCTTTGTGCTGAGCCATCTCAATCATCCTGGAATCCCAATGGTTGATATCGATGGGTACTTTACTCATACAGTTGAACAGTCATCAACCTCCGCTCATTGCCTGATTATGGAGCTGATCCCAGGCATTAATCTGAGCCAGTGGATGACTCAAACCCGACATCGCCCGATTCTCGAACCCCAAGCGATCGCCTGGCTCAAACAGCTTGCAGAAATTTTGCAGCAAATTCATCGGCAACGATACTTTCACCGCGATATTAAACCATCCAATATCATGCTGAAACCGAATGGTCAGCTCGTGCTAATTGATTTTGGTGCCGTCAGAAAAGCAACGCCAACGCTGTTCTTCAAATACAATGCTCATCAGCAAGGCACCCATCTCTACTCGCGGGGCTACACTCCTGCGGAGCAAATGCAGGGCAGAGCGATTCCGAGATCTGACTTTTTTGCCCTCGGGCGCACCCTGGTTTACCTAATAACAGGCAAACATCCGTTAGAATTTTCGTTTGATTGCGCGACCGGAACGCTTGACTGGCGACCCAGTGCGCCACAAATCTCGTCCGCGTTTGCTGATTTGATTGATCAGCTGATAGCTCCATTGCCAGGACAGCGTCCGAGTTCTCCCACAGCAATTTTGCATCGCCTCGAACAGTTTGAGGATTCCGCGATACAATTTGCCTGATCCCTCAACCCGGTGGTGTGATGACCCAGGCTAAGCTGAGATTGCCTCGTTTCTTGAGAGCAGCAAACGCGCCAACTCTCTCTGTTCGACTAATGTGGGCAGGAGCCTTCATCACAGTATGTTTTATCGTGGTAGCAATCTTTGCCCCGACCCTACAAGCATGGGGCTGGTTGAGAGATCCCTTAGAATCGCTGACCAATCCGATTCATCAACCTCCGTCTGGTGAGTATTGGTTTGGCACCACCCGTCAAGGCTATGACGTATTTTCTCGAACCTTATTTGGTACACGAGCGGCATTACAGGTCGTTATTCTGGCAACTGCGATGAGTGTGTTTGTTGGCGTTCCGCTGGGAATGGTGAGCGGCTATCTAGGCGGACGCTTAGACCAAGCATTGCTGTTCTTTATGGACACGATCTATACGCTACCAGGGCTGTTGCTATCGGTGACGCTTGCGTTTGTAGTAGGACGCGGGGTTATCAATGCGGCGATCGCCCTCAGCATTGCCTATGTTCCCCAATACTATCGCGTTGTCCGCAACCACACCGTCAGCATCAAAACCGAACTGTTCATCGAAGCCGCCCAAGCCATGGGAGCCTCAACCTGGACAGTGCTGTCTCGCTATCTATTTCTCAATGTCATTCAAAGCGTGCCGGTGCTGTTTACCCTCAATGCTGCCGATGCCGTCTTGGTACTCGGAGGATTGGGCTTTTTAGGACTAGGATTACCCGACCAAACACCCGAATGGGGCTCGGATCTGCGACAAGCACTCGATGCCCTACCCACTGGAATCTGGTGGACTGCGTTATTTCCAGGGCTAGCTCTGACAACGCTCGTGGTTGGTTTATCGCTCGTGGGTGAAGGGCTGAATGAATTTGTAAATCCACTATTACGCCGCGAAAACTGGAAGTAAAGCGAGTCCGGCTGGGGGCATTTGGCCCTACGGGCTCAGGTTTGTGTGTAGAGACCCCGCGGCGCGGGGGCACACGTTCAACGTCCTAACGCGAGAGCGTACGGCTATACACGAAGACCTAAACGCTCTCGAAGGTAATAGACCCGACTCACTTCACGGTTAGGTAAATTTAACGTTCGGCTGACTCAGTTCAACCTTCGGCTGACTCCGCTCAGCTTTGTGTTAACTCAGCTCAACTCTCGGCTAAGCTAGCTTAACTTTATAGTTAACTCCGCTCAGCTTCACGG
>DBGGTD010000364.1:0-2718 GCA_051162585.1 Elainellaceae cyanobacterium | reverse complement strand
CCCGATCCCAGGGCGATCGCTGAAAGCATTCAAGCCGATTGGAACCCCGTTGATCCCTTCACTGGAGCAGCGACTGTTGATCCCGTTGATGAATCGGCAACTAGTGTACGAACTCGGCGGGTACAGATCCCCTTGCAGCGGTTTTGGGATGCGCTGCCGGATGCGGCTCAAGCCCAGTGGCAGAGCGAAGCCCCCGATGCCAAAGATGCTGACGAACCCCGGCGTAAGCTGTCGTCTTTGCCCGATCCGGAGGTGATTTATCAAATTGTCGAACTGTTTAGCGGCAACGTGGAGGTGCAGGTTGAATATTTCTTTGACCCCGAAGCAAAACGCTTTGCCCGGCGGCAGTTGGGGCGGCGATTCCTGGGCGAACTGCTGCACCTGATTCCGCCTCCGGCTGGGACGGCTCAAGCCGACTATGTGCTAGATACCACCCTCCAGCAAATTACTGAAATTCAACTGAAGAGAACGGGCTATGCGGTGCCATCACCGACTAGCCGCAAGATTGCAGTTCAGGCTCCATCGGTGTTTGTGGTCAGCGTGCTGATGCAGGGCGATCGCCACAATCTGTTGATTAATTCGGTGCCAGCTCTCAATACCCTGTCGGTGCATCCGGGCGGAGATGCCTCTCGCGCTGAGGCATTTTTGGACGAATGGTATACGACTCGGCCCTTTGCGCCCACACCGACCCAGGCTCCTGATTTGACTCCGCTTCCAGAATCACTGCTCGCCAAGCTGGATTATCCCGAATTGCCGAATCCAGACGGGATTCCGGTGTCTCTGATGCGGCAGTTTCATATTGCGCGCGATCGCCTCACCTGGCAGGGGATCATGCTGCCTCATCAGCGCGAAATGTTGCGCACCTATCGCTCTGACTTGCCCGACTATCAGCAACCTGTGAAAGATGCGATCCAACGCCTGGTTGACTCTATGCAAAAGGAAGAAATCAGCGTCGTGGCAGATTACAACGTCCCGTCTCGCCCGCGTCCAGACGATGATTTTCCAGGCACGTACCGGATTGTGGTTAACTATCCTTCTGATACTCCAGAAGATGCCAACTGGGTGCTGCGCTGGACGGGGCCGATGAGTGATGAGGATGCAGAGAATTTGCGCCCGCGTCAGGGAGATGAGGCTGATTATCGAAACGGGATCAATGTGTTGATTGACCAGGTGCAAGGCCGAGAATTTTCGCAGGCGATCGCCTCTGGAACAGGCGATTTCCCGACTAATTTCGATTTCAGCCGTGGCAAATTCTCAGTGGAGACGACCGCTACGGGGCGCACCCTACGCTGGACAGGCTCAATCACGCCTAGTGAAGCGGATACCCTGCGTCGATTAGAGGGAGATCAAGCCTTCAGGGGTGGGGTACAAACTCTGATTCAGGAGATTGAGGAGTTCTACGACGGGCGCAGGTTTAGCGAAACGATTTCCTTTGCGTGGCCTCGTGTCAATAAAGCTCGGCTTGCCAGCCAAATTCACAATGATTTAGCCGGGTTAGAATTTCCGCCGTTGCCAGCGGATGATAGCCAGGCGATTCGCAGCGGTCCGATTCGCTGGCGAGGAGCCGACAATTTGGGCATTCCCATCGAAGATTTGATTCGTCGAGTGCGAGCAGCCCTGCGAAATGATGATCCCTTCCTGGACGCGTTTAGGACATTAATTCGTCAGCTCGATCAGGAATTTGCAGCGTCGTTCAACCTGAAACTGCTGCGGTGTCAGCAAATGCTCACGCAGCCAGAACGAGATGCCCTGCAAGCGCTATTCTCGAATGCGCCTAATGGCTTTAGCGATCTATTTGATGACCTCGACGATCGCCAGGTAATCGATCGCCTCTATGAAGACTGGTTTAGCCAAGAGCCGATTTCTCGCCCTCTTGACGAATTGCCGGACAATCCGGACACCTCACCGATCGATTTTCCAGACCCGATTGACTGCGCGCTGGTCTGGGTAGGATCGATTTCAGCCGATGAACGAACGGCAGTGCTCAATCTGTCTGGCGATGCTAGATTTCAGCAGGCACTCGATCAGCTCACCCAGATACGTCCCTCCCAAGATGCCTTGCCCGACAGCATTCGCAATCAGCTTCAAATCGAGCGCGATCGCCTGATTTGGTTAGCTCCTGTCCCCACTGATGAGCAGCGTCGAGACTTACGAACTCTCAATGGTGATGAGGACTTCTTAAACTCAGTGCGACGACTGATTAATGCCCTCAAAGCCGAGGACGTGGGCGATCGCACCGAGGTGCCGCTGGTGCCGCTAACAAATTTGCGCCCCTCTCTAGATGCTTTGCCTGAGAGTCTTCGCAATCAGCTTCTCACTGAGCGCGATCGCCTGATTTGGACTGCGCCCGCCCCCACTGATGAGCAGCGTCAGGACTTGGAAAATCTCGATGGCGATGAGGAGTTCTTGAATGCAGTGCAGCGCTTGATTAATGCTCTTGACGCCGGGGAAGGAACTAATCACACCGACGTGTCGCTGTTGCCGCTGTTGTTGCTTCGTGCGTCTGCCCCACTTGGGCTGGATCAGGTTCCTCTACGTCTCGCAACCCAGATTGATTTCTCAACCGATGCAGGCCAGTACACCCAACTGCGCTGGACGGGGGCGCTGATCGATGACGACGAACAGCGGCTGCGACGATGGGCACAAATTCTGGCATTCCAGACGGCGGTAGAGCAACTGGTTGAGACGCTAGACGGGCAAGATCCCATGTCTCTAGCC
>DBGGTD010000363.1:0-2594 GCA_051162585.1 Elainellaceae cyanobacterium | reverse complement strand
GGGGATGCCCGCCAAAGGTCGGAATCCCTTTGAAATAATCGCTGGCAAACGTCACGTAGTAGATTTCATCAAAGACGAGCGTATTAAACCGTCCTAATTCCCAGAACCGCAGCCCGACCGACATCACAAAAATTCCGGTCATGCCTAGCCAAAACCACAGATCGGGTTGCTTAGAGTCTGTTAGCTTCCGATTCATTCCATCCATGCAATGACTATGCAATTATAGTCCTATGGGCTCAGTTTTGTGTGTAGAACCCTTGCGACACGCGGGTTCTACACACTTTGATTTGCGGTAAGACGACAGGATTATCCACACAAGAGTAATTTGAATTGACGCCAAAGACTATGAGAAGATTCCGATGGCGAGGTGGGGAAACAACCGGAAAAGCATGCCTGCCCTTATCAGCAACGTGTTTTGGAGACGATGACGCAAAATCAAATGGGTTCCGGTTTATTTGTTGGGCTAATTACCCTCGATCTAATTTATCGGGTTGAGCAATTTCCCCAACCCGATCAAAAGATGGTGGCGTTGGATTATGGTCTAGCGGCGGGAGGTCCGGCAACGAATGCTGCGGCAACCTTTAGCCATCTTGGCAATCAGGCTGCCCTAGTAGGGGTCTTGGGGCAGCACCCGATTCGTCATCTGATTGTTGATGATCTGAGCCAGTGCGGCGTCGCGATCGCCGATCTCCAACCTCAGCACGATCAGCCGCCCTCTGTCTCGTCCATTTTCGTGACGCACGCGACGGGTGATCGGTCTGTCGTGTCGCTCAATGCGGCTAGGGTGCAGGCAACCCCCGATCAGTGCCCGCCCGATGTATTAGATGACATTGACATCGTATTGATTGACGGGCATCAGATGGAGGTCGGCGGAGCGATCGCCCGTCAGGCCCGTGATCGAAAAATCCCGGTTGTGGTCGATGGGGGAAGCTGGAAGCCTGGATTTGACCAGGTGCTTCATGTCACCGACTATGCCATTTGCTCTGCCAACTTTATACCGCCCCAGTGCAACACCAGCAACGATGTGTTTGCTTACCTAACCAACCAAGGGATTTCAAATATCGCCATTACCCACGGAGATCAGCCCATTCAGTATATGAGTCACGGGCAGCACGGCGACCTGTCTGTTCCTCAGATTCAAGCCGCAGATACGCTCGGTGCCGGGGGCATTTTTTCCGGAGCGTTTTGCCACTTTTTGCTTCGCGCTCAGTCAGACCGTTCAGCCCCCGACCGATTTTCGACCGCGTTAACTCAAGCATCGCAGGTGGCAGCATTTGCGTGTCGGTCATTTGGTACTCGGCAATGGATGGCCAAGCCCCGCACGCTCCTGAATCTCTAGCGCTGTTAGTGAATGGGCTTGCCAATCACTATGGATCTGCCGATAGAATGGGCTGAGCTTTGACCCTGGGTCATGGCTCATATTGAATGTGCAATGTGTGGAATCTAAATCGGTTCATTCGGCTTCTTAAACATTAGAACTATCAGGAACGATTCACTTATGGCTTACGAATTAGAAAAACAAGTGGCGATCGCTGCTGTAATGGATGCAGGAAAATTATGCGAACGCGTACGGCGAGACATTACGCCAGACGCAATTGAGAAAAAAGACAAAAGCCCGGTTACGGTGGCCGATTTTGGGTCGCAAGCTCTCATTTGCCGAGCATTAGAGCAGGCATTTGCCAGTGACCCCATCGTGGGTGAAGAAGATGCCGCTGAGCTTCGAACACCCGAAATGGCGAGTGCTCTCGATCAGGTGACTCAGCATGTCCGGGCGATCGCCCCCGATGCTACGCCTGATGCGGTTGCCGATTGGATCGATCGGGGCAATGGTGAACCCGTCGGGCGATTTTGGACGCTTGACCCCATCGATGGCACCAAAGGCTTTCTCAGAGGCGACCAATATGCCGTCGCGCTTGCCCTGATTGAAGAGGGTGAGGTAAAGGTGGGCGTTTTAGGCTGCCCTGCGTTGCCCATTAACTTAGACAATCCAGACGCGGGCATTGGCGTGATCTTTGTGGCGGTTCGGGGAGAAGGCACGACGATGATTCCCATCGGACAGGGCGCGCCCCAGTCGATTCAGGTTGCTGATTCGAGCGATCGCAGCCGGCTTCGATTTGTAGAAAGTGTGGAGTCGGGTCATGGCGACCAATCCCGCCAACATGCGGTCGCTCAAGCCGTTGGCATTACGACTCCCTCGCTCCGAATGGACAGCCAAGCCAAATATGGTGGAGTCGCATCCGGGCAGGCTGCCCTCTATCTGCGTCTGCCGTCTCCTAAATCACCTGACTATCGCGAAAAAATCTGGGATCATGCCGCTGGTGTGATTGTCGTTGAAGAGGCGGGTGGGCGTGCCACCGACATGTATGGAAAACCACTAGACTTCTCGAAGGGCATCAAGCTCGTCGATAATCAAGGCGTTGTTGTCAGCAACGGCAGCATCCACGATACGGTCTTGGCAGCGCTAGAACAGTCTATTGAAAGCGCCGTGTCACCAACGGGCTGAAGGGGCTAGCACGGGCGATCGCGGAGCCTGCTAGGCTTACCTCCGTTCGCCTGTGCGAAGATCTGTAAATTGGATCTAGAGAATTGATATT
>DBGGTD010000362.1:0-7266 GCA_051162585.1 Elainellaceae cyanobacterium | reverse complement strand
CTGGCGAGGCACCTTCGCTGACGGGATAATCGATGCAGTCGAAAAAGGCAATCGTAAGCGTTGAATCTTTGTTTTCTGCATTTGCTGACGGGATTGATAGGAGGTTATTTCGCTCATGTCTGTATCACTTAGTGCTTCAGGTCGACCGTGGGGCAAAATCTGGCATATCTATAGACTGCCCATTTCGCAATTTTGTGTCTCCTAGCATCACGCAATAGGGTTTCAGCCTATAACTCTGACGATTCGATCAGATGCACTCGATGCCAACCCGCTAAAAAAAGCTGCCGACACAATCAATAGTCAACCTCAAAGCAAGTTGACTCCGATCAGAATAACAAATTGGGCGTTGAGATTGCCCTAGACTAGATAAGTTCTTAAATTGGCTAGTCAAGACCCAATCAGCAGCGCCACTTTTCCTACCATTGCTCCTTCTTCTAAGCGGCGATGGGCTTCAGCAGCGGCAGCGAGGGGAAATGTTTGATTTAAGGCAATGTTGAGGTCGCCTTGGTCTATGAGACGCGCACATTGCTGCAAGATTTTAGCCTGATCGCCTTGGGCATCAGTAAGACCCAACAGCATCGGAGTTAGCATGAGCTCATAGCTGATTCGTAAGTTACGATTGCGGGCGGTTTTCCAATCGGTATCGGGATCAGGACTATGCAGCGTCACTACATCTCCATAAATTTTCGTTGCAGCAAAGGTTTGAGATAATACGCTGCCACCTACCGTATCAAATCCCAAATCGACGCCTTCACCGTTTGTTCGATTCAACACATCTGATGCTACGTCTACTTGGGTATAAAAAATTGGTTTAGCTCCAAACTGCTGAACAAATTCAGCTTTATCGACTGAACTGACTGTCGTGTAGACGTTAGCGCCTGACAACCTGGCCAGTTGAATGGCAACATGGCCAACGCCCCCTGCTCCTGCATGAATCAAAACCTGACGACCCGCTTCTAAATGGCTTCGGTCGTACAGCGCTTCCCAAGCCGTAATTAAAACAAGAGGTGCGGCTGCGGCTGCGGCGAAACTCAAGGATTCTGGCTTTGATGCTACGAAGTGTTCATCAACTAACGCAAATTCCGCATAATTTCCCGAACCTGCACCCAAGCCACCGTTACAAAAATAGACATTGTCTCCGACACTAAATCTATGAACATTCACGCCAACTGCCTCAACCACGCCAGCGCCATCGCATCCTAAAACGGCAGGCATTTGGTCTGGATAAAAGGTGCCTCTCTTACGGATTTTTGTGTCGATAGGGTTGACTCCGGCTGCATATAACCGCACCAAAATTTGGCTGCTATGCTGAATTTTTGGTGTTGGAATTTCTGTCTGCTGTAAAACTTCTGGACCTCCAGCGCCAGTCATCAGAATCGCTTTCATGACTCGGCTCCCGACATATCGTTGTTGGTTCCAGCATAGCGGAGGCTGGTCTATTTATTCCTTGCCATGTCTTATAAACCAGAGGCCGCATTAGCCCAAATCTTGAATGGATATTCCACACTCTATTAGCTTAGATGTCATTAACTTGAGCATCCACGTGTCTTTGGCAGTGCCGCCTCTCCCTGATCCGAGTCCCCATGATTGGCATGATTCATCCGGAGATATTTTCCAAAACCATTTTGCAGGTAAATGCCCAACCGGAGCATCCGATCCAAAATTGAGGAAGTCATATGGCTTGAAGAATGCCAGCCCAGGCTGCCACCATCCGACTCGCTTACCAAATTCAGTCGGATCACCATCTGGGATGCTTTCAAAAATTCTCCGCTGCACGCTAAATCCAAATCGCCCTTTGCTATGTTCAAGCCATAATCGATCCAGTTCTCTTAAGTCGCCACACGGAAAATTTCCTAGCCCCGCTTTACTGAGCCATTGCTCACCCCGTCCGACAATTTGCAACATCAATATAAATGTCTTTTCGTCAGCCTGCCGCCACAGATTTCGCTCTAGCTGATTTTGTAGGTCGGAGTATAGGGTCGCAAATGCTGGGCTGCTAATTTCAGCAAACTGAGTAGGCATAGAGGATTGAGATTCTGGTGTCTGAGACGATGGGGAGTCGTCGGGGGGAGGTGAGGATGGCTCATCAGAGTCTGGAGGATTGGTCGAAGACTCAGAAATATCATGGTGCTGGTGGATAGAAGCCTCTCGCCCTCGCTCGAAGGCGGCGATCGCCGTCCCTTCAATGGGCTGAACGTCATGCTCGGAAAGCTTCAAAAAGTTGCGAAACTCAGCCAGTCGACTTTGAGCTGCTTCGCTGAGGGGATATTCATGCTCGATGGTGCGAGTAAATTCATTGGCGTACTGGTTGAGACGAGTTTGATACTCAGCTTCTTGGGCTTTTACTTGATTAATCACCTCTTGCTGAATCGGTTTTATGTCTGAATCATCTAACCCAAGCGATCGCTGAATATCGTTTAGGTAATTTTGAGCTGATTCACTCAAAGGCAATTCTTTCTTGACTGCCTTTTGATAATGTTCTCGATAAAGGTTAATTTTTTTTTGATGAGAGTCCACTTCGGCTTCTGCCTCCGAAAATATTCGCTGCTGGATAGCGTCTACATCCGCATCGTCGAGTCCTAATGAGTGTTGAAATTTCTTAAGTCGAGATTGGGTCACATCACTGAGGGGAAATTCTCGGATGACGGCTTGAAGCAATTCTTGCTCATAGCGCCTCAGATGGGCCGGATAATCGGTGGCGATCGCCTGATTTTGTTGAGTCTTAGCTTGCTCAATCGATCTAATATCCTCATCCGATAGCCCTAGAGCGTACTGAAATTTCTTGAGTTCTTGGCGAGCGGCATCACCAATGGGTAATCCTGCCTTAGCAACGCGAGAAAATTCAGCCTCATATTGCTTGAGTGTGCGCTCACGTTTGGCGCGTTCAGCTTCAATATGAGATGTCAGTTCATCTTGAATCGGAGCAACATCGTCATCGCTCAGATCTAGCGTTTGTTGAAGATCTTGCAGCTTGTCGTGGTCTGCGGGCGTAAGGGGATAGTGATCTTGGATAATCAGCTCACATGCTCGCCGATAGCGCTGAAGATTTTCTAGTCGCTTTTGAGAATTGAGGGTCTGCTGCTGAGCTTCAAGTTGGTTTAGAACATCCTGATTAATCGTTTCAACATCCTCATCCCCTAACCCCAAAAATACCTGAAGATCACTCAGGCGATCGCTCAAGTGTTCGAGCGGAAACTTTTCTTGAAGAGTAGGGATAAAATCTCGATATTTTTGAATGGCTCGTTCCCGATCTCGATAGGGATGAAGAATTTGCTTCTCAATCAGAGCAGCCTCAGCACCCGACACTCCGAATTGCAACCGATAAGTTTCTAGGATTGAACGATCCACAGGAGAAAATTGCCCCAAATAGGCATAACGCTCTGCGGCACGACGATATTTAAGAGATGAGCTGATAGCCTGAGCCCGAACCAGCAGGGGATTTAAGGGATTGTCCGGTCTAATCAGCTGAGGTTCAGCTTGGGGGGCGGCGATTTTAGTTTTTCGCGTCGCATAGTGATGCAATTCCTGAACGGATATCCACCCCTTCGGATCGGATGACTGCGATGCTGCGCCAGTTTCCATCCCTTCGACAAAATAACGCGTGTAGGTTGATAAGTCAGCTTGCTTCTGTTCAGACGAATACGTTGCTGTAGTGGAGGTGGTGAGCAGGAGTCGCCCCGCTCCTCCTAATTGACCTTCAAAATCAATGGTGCGATCGCCCCTTGCTAATGCCCTGCGTGTTTTGTCACAAAAGCAACAGTCTAAGATCACAACCTGTTGAGTACAATGGCTACTATTCATTGCTTCCTGCAAAAAACTCGCCGGAACAGACGTTGCGCGGAAAATACTTTTGTTGGTGGAGCGCGTTGAAAAGTAAATGCGACCTTGAGAATCGAGTAAGACATAGCCCGAAAAAAACAGCACTGCCAGATCGTCGCGATCTCGCTGCGAAAAAACTTTCTCAATACTGATCTGCATATCTGTGGGTTCAGGATCAAGAAGCGGATATTCTACTTCAAAATCTCCCCATTCTGGAGCTTGCAAGATGCGCTGCATCGCTTTCACGTCACCCAATGCAGCGGGCAGAGATTTCAACCCCGGCCCGTGCTGGCTAACTCCAATGAGTAATGCAGCCCTCGTCATGTTCTACGTCCTGAGCTGTGCATTGCAGGTCTCGTAATGAGATCATGCAAGCAATCCATCCTATTAATCCGTCAGGTTGGGTACAAACTTTCCGGATTTAAACGATTCTTGGTCGAATACTTAATATTAACCTGAGATCGGGATGACTCATTCTGCTCAGCAACCTGGTATTCAAGCGAATAAGACTCTATCGGGTATAAATTTGTCAATTGGGTGGATAAACTAACGTCCAATAGTTAGATACACGCTGGGGCCGCTTAGAAATATAATGGTCAAAGAATGTAAATTTTTGTAAATATATTATGAGCTTGAATACCCTCCAAACTATTGAGACTCAATTAGCAAGCGCGAATTCGCGCGATCGCATGTTGGCGCTTGCTCAATTGCGGGATATCCCTGCCGAGGATGCAGTGCCACTCATCAAAAAAGTTCTTGACGATGACAATCTACAGATTCGCTCCATGGCCGTGTTTGCTCTTGGCGTGAAGCCAACCGAAGATTGTTATCCCATCTTGATCGACCTTCTAGAATCTGATGCAGACTATGGCATTCGAGCAGATGCAGCCGGAGCGCTAGGATATCTGGAAGATCCCCGTGCGTTTGAGCCACTTGCACGAGCGTTTTATGAAGATACAGATTGGTTGGTTCGCTTCAGCGCAGCCGTTTCATTGGGAAATTTAAAGGACATTCGCGCCCGTGACATTCTTGTTCAGGCTCTCGATAGCAATGAGGTGGTGCTTCAGCAGGGGGCGATCGCTGCATTAGGCGAGATTAAAGCAGTTGATGCTGTGGATAAATTGCTGACATTTGCTCAGTCGGATGATTGGCTGATTCGACAACGGTTAGCAGAAGCGCTAGGGAACTTGCCGACACCCAAGAGCATTGCAGCCCTGAAATATCTTTCAAGGGATGGGCATCCCAATGTTGCAATGGCAGCAAGGATGTCGTTAGAGCATGTATCTCAGCAGGATAGCGAGGCATGAGACCCGTTAGTCTAAGCCGATCGGCTGAACTAGATCTCCGCATAAGTGCATACTAAAATCCGCCAATGATCCGATCCGATGCAAGCAGGACATGCATCACCATAGAGATATGGGGCATCAGAGGTTAGTAATGAAAAACATCGGCATTTGGACATTGGTTGGACTTGGAAGTTATACGCTTTGTCAATTTAGCGTTCTAATCGTATGCGTTGCACTTTTAGGCGGAACGGGTTGGACATGGTGGACCCTTCATCAGCATCTCGAACGCGGCATGGAATAGTATTCTGAGATGAGGTTGCGAGTTAGCCCGTGGTGATGCGACGCGAAGGCTCTATGAAGTTGAGAGAACCCGAGTCAGCATCGAGTTGAACGGGAATTCCAACCGGTAGTGCGGCATTGGGTCCGTCATGCCCAAAGGGTAGGTCTGAGACAATCGGAATATTGAGATCGCTCAAGCGATCGCGCAATACTTCTTCCACAGTGAGACTTGGGATATTTGCTGGTGGGTTACATCGACTAAAGCGACCGAGTGCAATTCCAGCAACGCTCATCAATGCACCACTCATTCGCCACTGAGTCAGCATTCGATCGATGCGATAGGGGGCTTCAGAAACATCTTCAAACGCTAGAACGACACCGTTCAGATCCGGTTGGTGAGTCGTTCCTAGGATATGAGTTGCCACGGTAAGATTGGCGGGCAGCAAACGACCGATCGCGGTTCCGCCTCCCCATCCTGTTCCTCGTAATGGGAGAAGAGGTTGGTGCGTCACCCAATCCAACAGTCGTTGAATGGACCAATTCGGTTCATCAACCAGGGTGGTAAGCAGCGGCCCATGAACGCCTGAAACACCCTGCAGACTTAGGCTCCATAACAGACTGGTGATGTCTGAAAAGCCAATTAGCCACTTAGGAGCTGAGGACATCCAATCCCAATTTTCTAAAAGCCTCGCGCCACCGTATCCGCCTCTAGCACAGAGAATACCTCGACAGTCTGGATCGAGCAACGCAGTTTTGAGCTGGAACCGACGATGTTCGTCCGTACCTGCTAAGTATCCCCATTGGAAATCGTAACCAGGATGAATCGAAACTTGATATCCGTGCGATCGCCATATTTCGACTCCTTTCTGAAGTTTCTCAAATTCTCGCAGCGTTCCGCTAGGCGAAACGACTCGAAGTAAGTCTCCAGGTTTAAGCGGCGGCGGGGGATAGCACAAGGTAAGCGACATAGGAGATAAGCGCTATAAGACAACGACTCAGCTTCTAATCCTATCCTGGTTAGAACGGATACAGGTGCAATAAACTTATGGGCTTTGTGTGTTTATGTAGTATTGCGTAGTATGCATAATATTGGCTTTTTCTAAGCGCAGATACAATCATCATGATTGAATCGCAGAAAAACTAGGAAGACTCTAATAATTCATCGAAACATTTCCTACAAAATGCAGTCCTTTTTTATCAAGGAAAATTGTCTCTATGCAACGACGAGTCGATATTAATTCACTCAACCATGCTGCTTAATTTCTCAATAGTTATAGATGGGTTTAAGTGCTTAATTTCTGAGAGAGTTGGCTAGAATTCTTTAAATTTGGTTCTACAGAGTCCTTATGCATCGATGATCCCCTGAATTTGATATGATGCATCACGGCAGATTAATTAAAGTTAAATGCGTCGCCGTATTCCCAAAGACTGCACAGTTTTAATTGCTCCGCCAGGTCAATCGCCAGTTACATTTGCGATCCGACCTGTGCCATTTTTTGCCGTACTAGCAGTGATGTTCGCTGCACCCATTGTTTGGATTGGTTCGACCATTCATTCACTCCATCAAAAAAATCATGCACTAACCCAGGAAAATCAAGAATTAAGCGAAACGGCTGGCGAGGTCATCTATGAATTAGAAGTCCTAGATTCACAGATTCAGGCACTCCGGGAGCGAGCGGGAATGCCTGAAAACACTATTCGCAGGTCAGAGGAGCGGATTCAAGATTCTAGAGGGGGCGTAAGCATTCAGCTTAAAACTGAAAAGCTCTTTGAGATGGCAAAGGCCAGGCTCCCAAAATTATCGTCACATCTTCATCAGCAGGTTAAGCCCGCGCTCGATGAAACGCTGGAGGAAGACGCTGCTCGCATTGCAGCTCGTCCT